>NZ_JACART010000034.1:0-73073 GCF_013386445.1 Pseudomonas sp. P7759 | reverse complement strand
GACATGAAGTGCAGTTCGCAATCGGCCGGGGATGTTTCATAACGCTCGCCGGTCGCGATGATGTGCGCCACCAACGGGCCGTGGGACACCGCCACACCCTTGGGCAGGCCGGTGGAGCCGGAGGTGTAGATCACGTAGGCGAGGTTGTCGCCGTCCAGTTTCACGTCCGGTGCGGTGTCGCGGTAATCAGCCCAGTCTTCGCTGCGATCAATCGTCAGAGTGTCCAAGCCCTCGGGAATCGGCAATTGCTGCAACGCGCGGCTATGGGTCAGCAACAATTGCGCACGGCTGTCTTGCATCATGTACAGCAGGCGGTCACGCGGGTATTCGATGTCCAGCGGCACATACACGCCACCGGCTTTCATCACCGCCAGGAACGCCACCATGATTTCAGCACTGCGCGGCATGGCAATCGCCACGCGCACTTCCGGGCCGACACCACGGGCGATCAACGCGTGGGCCAGGCGATTGGCCTGGCGGTCCAGCTCGCCGTAGGTGAGTGTCTGTGCATCGAACTTCACCGCCACGGCCTGCGGGGTTTCACGGGCACGATCAGCCACCCGCTCGTGCACCAGACGCTCGGCCGAGAAGCCGGCGTCGGTCTGGTTCCACAGTTGCAGGATGTGCTGTTGCTCATCCGGGCCCATCAGTTTCAATTGGCTGATGGGTTGCTGTTGATCGGCAACCATCGCCTGCAACAGGTTCTGCCAGTGGCCAGCCATGCGCTCGATAGTCGCCGGGGCGAACAGGTCGGTGGCGTAACTCAGCGAGGCACGCAGCGTCGTCTGGCTTTCTTCCACGTCCAGTGCCAGGTCGAACTGCGCCACGTCTTCATCCCAGCTCAGCACCTCGACGTCCAGCTCGGCAAGGCGCTGCAAATGATGGTCGGCCGAGGTCACGCGATGGTTGAACAACACTTGGAACAGCGGGCTGAGGCTCATGCTGCGCTCAGGTTGCAAGGCTTCGACCAGTTGCTCGAACGGCAAGTCCTGATGGGCCTGGGCCTCAAGTGAACGCTGGCGGGCCTGTTGCAGCAGTTGCACCACGCTCATCTGCCCGTGGATATCGGCCTTGAGCACCTGGGTATTAACGAAAAAGCCGATCAGCCCTTCGGTTTCCAGGCGATTGCGATTGGCAATCGGCACGCCGACACGCACGTCTTCCTGGCCGCTGTAGCGGTGCAGCAACGCCTGGTAGGACGCCAACAGCACCATCGGCAACGTCACGCCGACGCTCTGCGCCAAGCGACGCAGACCGGCCAGGAGCTGCGGCTGCAGTTCAATACCCAGACGCGCGCCACGGTGACTTTGAACCGCTGGGCGCAGGTAATCGAAAGGCAACTCCAGTACCGGCTGCACGCCGCCCAACTGGGCCTGCCAGTAGGCCAATTGGCGGGCCTTTTCACCGGCCTCCATCCAGTTGCGCTGCCACAGGGCGTAGTCGGCATATTGAATCGGCAAGGTCGGCAAATCGGGCATCTGCCCCTGGCTGAAGGCGGCATAGAGCTGCACCAGCTCCTCGACCATCAATTGCATCGACCAGCCATCGGACACGATGTGGTGCTGCACCAGTACCAGCACATGTTCGTCTTCACTCAGGCGCAGCAGCTTGGCACGCAGGAGCGGCCCGCGCAGCAGGTCGAACGGTTGCGCAACGACGTCAGCGACGCGTGCCCTTAGGCTGGCTTCATCTGCTTCGGCCAGGTCGATTTCAATCAGGCCCGAGTCTTCAATCACCTGCACCGTGCCAGCGGCGTCCTGGCGCAAATGGGTGCGAAGGCTTTCATGGCGTGCCAGCAAGGTGTCGAAACTGCGTTGCAGTGCGGACAAGTCCAACGGGCCTTTCAAACGTAATGCGCTGGGGATGTGATACGCCGTGCTGTGCGGGTCCAACTGCCAGAGGAACCATTGGCGTTCCTGGGCATAGGACAGCGGCAACGGTTGGCTGCGATCGACCTTGAGCAACGCTGGCGCCGTCACGCCCTCCTCACCCAGCGCCCGCACAAAGTCGCCCAGCAACGGGTGTTCAAACAGGGTCTTGAGCGCCACTTCCAACGCCAGAGCCTGGCGAACCCGCGACACGATGCGCGTGGCCAGCAGTGAATGCCCGCCGAGTTCGAAGAAGTGGTCGTCGAGACCGACCTGCGGCAGGTCCAGCACTTCGGCCCAAATGGCCGCGACCTGTTGCTCACGTGGCGTCACTGGCGCGACATGGCCCTTGCTCAGCAGCGATGCGTCCACGGCCGGCAATGCTTTGCGGTCCAGCTTCCCGTTGGGGGTCAGCGGCAGGCTGTCGAGGAACATCAGGTGCGCCGGCACCATGTAGTCCGGCAGGCGTTCGCGCAGGGCGGCCTTGTAGACCTCTGGCGCATCAGGCGCAGTGCTGACCAGATAAGCGATCAGGCGGTCGTTGTCGGCCAGGACCACGGCCTCGCGCACGCCGGCATGCTCGCGCAGGCAGGCTTCGATTTCGCCGAGTTCAATGCGGAACCCACGCACCTTGACCTGATGGTCGACCCGGCCGATGTACTCCACCACACCGTCGACGCGGTAGCGGGCCAGGTCGCCGGTGCGATACAGACGCTCACCGGGCTCGCCATACGGGTTGGGCACAAAGCGCTCGGCCGTCAGCGCAGGGCGCTCGTGGTAACCCCGCGCCAGGCCAACGCCGCCGATCAGCAGCTCACCAGCCGCGCCTACCGGGCAGGGTGTCAACCCGGCGTTGAGGATGAACAATGCGGTATTGGCGATAGGCCGCCCGACCAAAGGCTGCGCCACGTGCAGGCGATGGGCGGCCGACCAAATGGTGGTTTCCGTCGGTCCATACAGGTTCCACAAAGTCCCTCGCAGGTCGAGCAGACGCTGGGCCAGGTCCGTCGGCAACGCTTCGCCGCCGCAAAGGCTCTTGATGCCGTGCAGCAGTGGCGCACGCGGGCTCTCCAGCAGCATGCGCCAGGTCGATGGCGTGGCTTGCAGTACGTTGGCGGACTGGCTGTGCACCAGGTCGATGATCGCTTCCGGGTCGAGGGCCAGTGCCTGGTCACTCAACAACACGGTGGCGCCCACCGTCAGCGGTACAAAGAGCTCCAGGGCGAAGATATCGAACGAGAATGTCGTCAGCGACAACATCCGCGCTTCAGCAACGATGCCCAGCGTGTCGGCCATCCCACAGGTAAAGCTGCACAACGCCTGGTGGCGCACCATCACCCCCTTGGGCTTGCCCGTGGAACCGGAGGTGTAGATCACGTAGGCCAGGTGTTCCGGTGTGACATTGACGTGCGGGTTGTGCTCGGCAGCGTCGGCATCCTCGACCATCAGCACCTGTAGCCCCTGCGGCTGTACCAGACGCCCCTCAAGAGGTGGCTGGGTCAGCAACACGCGGGCGCGGCTGTCTTCAAGCATGTAAGCCAAACGGTCCGCCGGGAACTGCGGGTCGAGCGGTACATACGCGCCACCGGCCTTGAGGGTCGCCAGCAAGCCGACCACCATCTCCAGGGAGCGCTCGACATGCACCGCCACCAGCACGTCCGGCCCCACACCAGCCGCGATCAGGCGATGGGCCAGGCGATTGGCGCGGCGGTTGAGTTCGCCGTAGCTGAGGGCTTGGCCATTGAATTGCAGTGCCAGCGTGTCCGGTTGTGCCAGGGCTTGAGCCTCGAACAGTTGCTGGACGCAGCGCTCGCGAGGATAGTCGACAGCCGTGTCGTTCCAGGTCTCGACCATCTGTTGCCAGTGCGACGCGCTGAGCATCGCCAGTTCGTCCACCGCTTGTGAGGCATCGCGCACCACGGCGCGCAGCAGGTTTTGCCAGTGCTCGGCCAAGCGCTCGACGGTTGCGGCGTCGAACAGGTCGGTGGCATAGGTCAGGGACGCCCACAGACCGTCAGCGGACTCTTCAGTCTCCAGGTTCAGGTCGAACTGTGTGCTGTGCCCGGTCCAGTCGACCGGCTGCAAGTCCAGGCCAGGCAACCGCACCGACGTGGCGCGCAGGTTGTCCTGGTGGTTGAACATCACTTGGAACAGCGGGTTGTGGCTGAGACTGCGCTCCGGTTGCAGGGCTTCCACCAGCTGTTCAAACGGCAGGTCCTGGTGAGACTGAGCTTGCAGGGCGTGCTGCTTGACCTGGGCGAGCAATTGCTCAAATGCCATCTGCCCGTGCACGTCCGCCTGTAACACTTGGGTGTTGACGAAAAAGCCGACCAGACGCTCGGTTTCCAGGCGATTGCGGTTGGCGATCGGCACGCCCACGCGAATCTGCGACTGGCCGCTGTAGCGATGCAGCAAGGTCTGGAACGACGCCAGCAGCACCACGAACAGGGTCACGTCCTGACGCTGGGCCAGGGCCTTGAGTTCAGCCACCAACCCACTGTCCAGATGGACTTGCCGGCGCGCGCCGCAATGGCTTTGCACCGCAGGGCGCGGATGGTCCAGGGGCAACTCCAGCACCGGATGCTCGGTGCCCAGGCGTGTGCACCAGTAATCGAGCTGGCGCTGTTTTTCACCGGCCGCCATCCACTCGCGTTGCCACAGGGCATAGTCGGCATATTGGATCGGCAGCGCAGCCAACGGGGTGTGGCCCTGATAGAGCGCCACCAGCTCGTCGACCATCACTTTCATCGACCAACCGTCGGAGATGATGTGGTGCTGGGTGATTACCAGCACATGGTGCTCAGGCTCGACCTCCAGCAATTTGACGCGCATCAGCGGGCCAGTCACCAGGTCGAACGGGCGCTGGATTTCCTGCGCCACGGCGTGCTCGATGGCCGAGGCCTCCACGCGCTGCTGTTCGATCGGCATAGCCAGGCTTGGATGAATGACTTGCCAGGTGTGCTCGCCCTCTTCCACAAAGGTGGTGCGCAACGGTTCATGACGGTTCACCAGGGCCTGGAGCGCCTGCTCCAACGCCGCGACATCCAGCTTGCCGCGCAGGTGCAGCGCACTCGGCACATGATAGGCAGCGCTGGCCGGGTCGAGTTGCCAGAGGAACCATTGGCGTTCCTGGGCAAACGACAGCGCCAGCGGCTGGTCACGTGTCACTGCCACAAGCGGCAGTGCCGTGGTGGTCTGCAACCCTGCGCAAGCCGCTGCGAAGGCTTCCAGCGTCGGCTGTTCGAACAGCGTGCGCAAATGCACTTCCAGCTTGAGGTCATGGCGTACCCGCGAGACCACTTGGGTGGCCAGCAGCGAATGGCCGCCACGCTCGAAGAAGTGGTCATTGAGGCCCACCTGCTCCACCTGCAACACGGCTTGCCAGATGGCGGCCAGTTGCATTTGCAGGGCATTGTGCGGGGCCGCATAGGCCTGGCGCGCTTGATTCAGGTCGGGGGCCGGCAGCGCACGACGGTCGAGCTTACCGTTGCTGTTCAACGGCAACGCATCGAGGATGACCCAATGCCCCGGCACCATGTAGTCCGGCAGGGACTGGCGCAAGGTGGCGGCCAATGCGGGCAAGTCCAGGGACTGCCCATTGACGGGCACCACGTACGCCACCAATTGCGTGCCCGTCGCACTCGACTGCGCGATGACGGCGGCTTCGCGCAACTGCGGCACGGCTTGCAGGCTGGCTTCGATCTCGCCCATTTCCACGCGGAAACCACGGATCTTCACTTGATGATCGATGCGCCCGACATACTCAAGCGCACCCGCCGCGTTGTAACGGGCCAGGTCGCCGCTGCGATAGAGACGCGAACCCGGCACGGCAGAAAACGGGTCCGGCAAGAAGCGTTCAGCGGTCAGCGCCGGACGGTCGAAATAGCGCTGGGCCAGGCCGTGTTCGGCGCCGATGCACAATTCGCCAACACCCTCTGTTGCCAACAGGTCGAAACCGCTGTCCAGCACATACAAGGAGCGCCCCTGGATCGCCCGGCCAATCGGCACGCCAAACGCGTCGCTGGCATCCGCCAACTGGCAGTCGTGCACGCTGGACACCACCGTTGCCTCGGTAGGCCCGTAGGTATTGACCAGGCGCACATTGCCCAGGCCAGCGACGTGCCAGGCGCGCAGCCCTTCCACCGACATCGCCTCGCCGCCAACATGCACTTGGCGCAGGTTGCCCAGGCGGCGTGGGTCGACAGCACATTCCTTGGCGAGCAAGTACCAGTAAGCGGCCGGCAAATCCGCCAGGGTCACGCCTTGCTCGACGATTTCCCGGGCCAATTGCCCGGCGTCCCACAGCTCATCGCCGCGCATGATCAACGCAGCGCCGACACACAGGGGTGGGTAGCATTGCTCGACGAAACCGTCGAAGCTGAAGGTCGCGAATTGCAGCACGCGGTCCGCAGCACTCAAGCGGCTGTAGGCCTCGGCGCTGTCGCAGAATTGACCGAGGGCGGCATGATCGATGGCCACACCCTTGGGCTTGCCAGTGGAGCCGGAGGTGTAGATCACATACGCAAGGTCAGCGGCGCTTGTGTGATTGAGTGGATTGGTCGACGGGTAGTCTGCCAACTCTGTGCCGGAGGCGGTGAAGTCCACACGCTCCAGCCCTTGAGGCAGCGGCAGGTCGGCAAGCAACCCGATTTCGCTGAGCAGCAGATCGAGGCGGCTGTCCGACAGCATGTAGGTCAGGCGATCCACCGGGTAGCTCGGGTCGAGCGGCACATAGGCGGCGCCGCTTTTGAGCACGGCGAGCAAGCTGACAATCAATTGCGGACCGCGTCGAGCCGCCAGGCCGACGCGTTGGCCAGGCCCAACGCCCAGCGCCAACAGGCGATGGGCCAGACGGTTGGCGTGAGCATTGAGCTGTGCATAGCTCAAGCGTGCATCGCCTGCTTGTACCGCCAGCGCCTCCGGCGTGGCAGCGGCCTGGGCGGCGATACGTTCGTGCACGCGCAGGTCATTTTGTGCGGCACCTGCCGACTGGCTGAGGGCGAGCACGTCGCGCTGGGCAACGGTTTCGAGCAGACGCAGATTGCCAAGCGGTGCCTGGGCATCGGCGAGCATCTGAACCAGCAAATGTTGCAGGTTGCCACTCAGTCGAGCGACCTGCTGTGCGCTGAAACGCGCTTGGTCATAACCAAACTCCAGGCGCAGGCTGGTGCCCAACTCAATCCCCAGGGTCAGCGGATAGTGGGTCTGTTCATGGTTGTGCAGGCGGCCGAACGCCAGGCCGGCGGGAGCGCCTTGTTTCAAGGCTTCGGCCACCGGGAAGTTTTCAAACACCAGCAAGGTGTCGAACAGCGCACTGCCCTGCTGCCCCGCCCAGCCCTGGATGTCATACAGCGGCACATGTTCGTGGTCGCGCAGGCTCAGGTTGAGCGCTTGCAGTTCGCTCAGCCAGCCGGCAACCGACTGCGCGGGCGAGGCTGTGCTGATGATGGGCAGTGTGTTGATGAACAGGCCCAGTTGTTGTTCGACCCCCGGCAATGGCGCCGAGCGGCCTGCGACAGTGGCACCAAAGGCCACGCAGTCTTGCCCGGTATAGCGTTGCAACAACAGGCTCCAGGCGCCTTGCAGCACAGTATTGAGGGTGACTTTCTGGCGGCGGGCAAACTCACCGACGGCCTGCGTGAAATCGCCCTTCAGCAGCACCTGATGATCGGCCATTCCCTTGCCGTCGGTCGGCACACGCAGCGCCTGGGCCAGCAAGGTCGGCGTTTGCAACGGTGCCAGGCTGGTTTTCCAGAACGCTTCACCTGAGGCTTGCTGCTGCAACCACCCCAGGTAATCACGGAACTGCCCCAGCGGCGTCGGCACGTGTTGCCCGGCGTAGTGAGCGATGACTTCGCCGAGCAACTGGGCGTTACTCCAGCCGTCCATGAGGATGTGGTGGCTGGTGAAAATCAGATGCCAGGCGGTGCCGGCACCGCGCACCAGCATCAGGCGAAACAGCGGCGCCGCATTCAGCACAAAGCCTTTGCCGCGCTCGGCAGCGGCGAGCGCATCAAAGTCGGCGTCGATGTCTTCGATGACTTGCAACTGCACATCCACCTGGCGCTGGATCACCTGGTGGGCGCTTTCCAGACCGAGCCAGTGGAAGCTGCTGCGCAGGATGTCATGGCGGTCCAGCGCGGCCTGCCAGGCCCGACCGAATGCCAGCAAGTCCAACCCGTCGATGTCCAGGCGCAACTGGTTGATGTAAGCCTCGGCCTCGGGCTCGTACAGCGTATGGAACAACATACCCTGCTGCATCGGCGACAGCGGGTAGACATCGGCAATCGCCGGCCCGGCGATGGGCAAGGCGTCCAACTGCGGCTGGGTCAGGCGTGCCAACGGAAAATCGGAAGGGGTGACTTGCCCTGCCGGCGTGTCGCAGCAATGCTCGATCAAAGCCTTGAGTTCGGCCACGTAGTCATCCGCCAGGCGCTGGACCGTCGCGACATCGAACATCTCACGGCTGAAACCCCACTGCAGGGCCAGTTCACCGCCATACACCTGCCCTTCCACCGTCAGCCAGTTAGCCAGCGGCGCCTCGGGATCCTGGGCCTGCCCACTGCCTTGGGCAGCCGGAACGAACAGCGCCGACTCGTTGAACTGGCGGTCGAACTGGCCCAGGTAGTTGAAGGTGATGCGCGGTGTAGCCAGGTTCGACAGGGCTTCACGGGCGTCAGGCGTCCCGAGATAGCGCAGCAGGCCGTAGCCGATGCCCTTGTGCGGTATGGCGCGCAGTTGCTCTTTCACCGATTTGATTGCACCCGACAGCTCGCCATCGGCTTGCAGGCGTACCGGGAACAGGCTGGTGAACCAGCCGACAGTGCGGCTCAGGTCAACCGTGTCGAACAGGTCTTCGCGGCCATGGCCTTCCAGTTGGATCAGCGCGGCGGGCTGTTCGCTCCAGCGGCTGATGACCCGTGCGAGTGCGGTCAGCAGCAGGTCGTTGACCTGGGTGCGGTAGGCCGCTGGCGCGTCCTGCAGCAGTTGACGGGTATGTTCGGCACTCAGGCGAATATCGACTTTGCTGCCCAAGCGGTTTTGCAGGCCGCCCTGGGGGTTATCGCACGGCAGATCGGCGCTCGCAGTCTGGGCCTGCCAGTACGGCAGTTGCTCGCCCAGCGTCAACGCATGGGCCTGCAATTGCTGCGCCCACAGTTGATAGCCACTGGTCTTGGCCGGCAACGCGGCATTGCGGTAAGCCTGTTGCAGGTCTTCGAGCAGGATGCGCCACGATACGCCGTCTACCGCCAGGTGATGCACCACCAACAGCAAGCGCTGGGCGCCGTCGGCCATCGCCACCAGGGCAGCACGCAACAACGGGCCCTGCTCAAAGTCAAGACTGCGCTGGGCTTCGTCGCAGAGTGCGGCCAACTCAGCGTCGTCAGCGACTTGGGTTTGCCACACCTCGGCCGTGGTCACAGGCTCGGCATGGGTTTGCCGCCACCCGTCAGCCTGTTGCACAAACCGCAGGCGCAGGGCGTCGTGGTGGTTGATCAGTTGGGTCAAGGCCGCTTCAAGCCGTGCAGGTTCCAGGGTTTCCCGTGGCGTCAGCAGCAGCGACTGGTTCCAATGCTGACGCGCTGGAATCGCCTGCTCAAAAAAGCTGTGCTGCACGGGCGTAAGGATCACCTCGCCGGTGACCGGCCCCTGGTCGATGATCGTCGCCTGCTCGAAAGTCGCCACCCGCGCCAGGCTGCGGATGTTCTGGTACTGGAACAGGTCCCGCGGGCTGAGGCGAATCCCCGCCTGGCGCGCACGGCTGATCACCTGGATGGAGATGATCGAATCGCCGCCCAGCTCGAAAAAGTTGTCTTCCAGGCCGATCTGCTCCACACCCAGCACATCGCTCCAGATGGCAGCCAGGGCTTTTTGCAGGTCATTTTCCGGTGCGACATAAGCCTGTTGTGGCGCGGCATCCGGCACCGGCAAGGCCTTGCGGTCGAGCTTGCCGTTGGCGGTCACCGGCAGCTTGGCCAGGTGCACCAGATGGGTCGGCACCATGTACTCCGGCAGGCTGCTGAGCAGCCAGGCCTTGAGATCGACCGGCGCCTGGTCTTCCAGCACCAGGTAGGCCACCAGCTGCTTGCCGCCTTGCACCAACACCACCGCCTCGCGCACCGAGGGGTGTTGCATCAGGCGCGTCTCGATTTCACCCAGCTCGATACGCAGGCCACGCAGCTTGACCTGATGGTCGAGGCGGCCGAGGTATTCGATGACGCCATTGGCGCGCTGACGCACGCGGTCGCCGGTGCGGTACAGGCGCGTGCCGTCACCGAAAGGACTGGGCACAAAACGTTCGGCAGTAAGTGCCGGACGTCGATGATAACTACGAGCCAGGCCAGTGCCGCCCAGGTACAGCTCGCCGCTGACGCCAGCGGGAACCGGGTTGAGCTGGGCATCGAGCACGTAGGTGCCGAGGTTGGCGATGGGGCGACCGATGGGCACGCTGTCGGCGCCTTCGTCGACGCAGGTCCAATGGGTGACGTCGATGGCGGCTTCGGTTGGGCCGTACAGGTTGAACAGCCCGGCCTGGGGCAATTTGGCAAACACTTGCAGTTGCGCATCCAGCGGCAAGGCTTCGCCACTGCAGACGATGCGGCGCAGGCTCGTGCAAGCTTGCACGCCCGACTCGTGGATAAACGCCTGGAGCATCGACGGCACAAAGTGCAACGTGGTGATGCCGTGCTGCCCAATCGTCTCGATCAGGCGTGCCGGTTCGCGATGCTCGCCAGGCGCCGCGACCACCAGGCGTGCGCCGGTCATCAGCGGCCAGAAGAACTCCCACACCGACACGTCGAAGCTGAACGGGGTTTTCTGCAGGACCGCATCGCTGGCGTCCAGGCCATAGGCCTGCTGCATCCAGCACAGGCGGTTGACCAGCGCGCGATGGCTGTTGCCGGCGCCCTTGGGCTTGCCGGTGGAGCCGGAGGTGTAGATCACGTAGGCCAGGTTCAGCGCGTGAAGGGTGACGTTTGCCGAGTCGGTGCTGTAGCCATCGAGCCAGTTGGCGGGCTGGTCCAGGGCAATCACCTGAATGCCCTCGACAGGCAGGTTTGGCAACAGGCTGTGCTGACTGAGCAACAACTGAATGCCACTGTCTTCGATCATGTAGGCCAGGCGTTCCTGAGGATATTCAGGATCCAACGGGACGTAGGCGCCACCCGCCTTGAGAATGGCCAGCAGACCGACCACCATTTCAATCGAGCGCTCCACGCAGATGCCGACCAGCACGTCCGGGCCTACGCCCTTCTCGCGCAAGGCATGGGCCAGCTGGTTGGCGCGAGCATCCAACTGCGCATAGGTCAGCGTTGTGGCACCGAACACCAGCGCGAGCGCGTCGGGCGCGAGCTGCACTTGGTCTTCAATCAGGTGATGGATGCCGCGCTCGGTCGGATAAGCCTCGGCGGTCTGGTTCCAGTTGAGGACCAGCACTTGCTGCTCATCCGCATCCAGCATCGGCAACTCACCGATGCGCTGCGCACCGTCGACCACCATGGCCTGCAACAGGCTGATCCAGTGCCCGGCCATGCGCTCGATGGACGCCGCGTCGAACAGGTCATTGGCGTAGGTCAACGCGGCGTGCAGGGTGCCGGATTTTTCATAGGTGTCGAGGGTCAGGTCGAACTGAGTGGTGCGGCTTTGCCACTCCACCAGCGCCAGCTCCAGGCCAGAGGCCGTGCTGACGCTCGCAATATCAGCGACCACCGGCTGGTGGTTGTACATGACCTGAAACAACGGCGTATGGCTGAGGCTGCGCTCGACCTTGAGGGCTTCCACCAGGCGCTCGAACGGTAATTCCTGATGGGCCTGGGCGCCCAGTGCATGCTCCTTGATGCTTTGCAGCAGCTCAGTGATAAGGGTTTGCCCGCTCAGCTCGGTGCGCAGCACTTGGGTGTTGACGAAAAAGCCGATCAGCCCTTCGACTTCAGTACGGTTGCGGTTGGCGATTGGCACGCCGACACGGATATCGCCTTGCCCTGTATAGCGATGCAGCAACACGTTGAACGCGCCGAGCAACAGCATGAACAGGGTAACGTTGTGTTTTTGCGCAACGCTGCGCAGTTGTACAGCCAGCGCGGGCTCAATCGCGAAGTTATGGCGTGTGCCCTGGTAGCTCGGCATGGCAGGGCGTGGGCGGTCCGTGGGCAGTTCCAGTACCGGGTGTTCATCGCCCAGGCGCGCCTGCCAGTACTCCAATTGGCGGGCCTGCTCACCGGCTTCCAACCAGCGACGTTGCCACAGGGCGTAGTCGCTGTACTGGATCGGCAAGGCCGGCAGTTGCGGTGCTTCATTGCGTTCATGGGCGTCGTAGCAGCGGATGAACTCCTCAATCAGCACATTCATCGACCAACCGTCGGAGACGATGTGGTGCAAGGTCAGCAGCAACACATGCTCCTGTGTGTCGAGCTTGAGCAATTCCACGCGCAGCAACGGGCCGTTTTCCAGGTCGAACGGCAGCAGCGATTGACGGATCGCGGCGTCGTTGACGGCTTGTTCGCGTTCGGCGGTAGCGAGGTGGCTGAAATCGACTTGCTCGACGGCCAATGACGTCGCTGTCGGCACTTGCAACAGGTGCTCGTCGGCCTGGCGCTGGAACACGGTGCGCAGGGTTTCGTGCCGCGCGACCAGGCTCGCAAACGCTTGCTCCATCGCTTCCAGGCTCAGCGTGCCTTTGAGGCGTACAGCACCGGGCAAGTTGTAGGCGCCACTGGCCGGATCCAACTGCCAGAGAAACCACATGCGCTGCTGTGCATAGGACAGCGCCTGGCGATCCTCCGCTTCCACCCCTGCCGGAATCGGAAACCGGGAAAAATCCACCCCTTCTTTCTGCAAGGCCTGCAGGAACAATTGGCGTTTTTCCAGGGGCAACCCGATAAACCGCCGAGCAAGTTTCAAGGAGTCTTCAGCATTCATTTCTTGGAGTCCGGAGCAATAGGCGGGAAGCACAAAGGCACGTCGTCCCTATAAAACGAACCGGACAGGGAAAAATTAGCGGGGAGTGGAAGGCGTGGAGCGAGGTGTCATCAAGGGTTACATCAATCTCAGCAGAGACACCCAAACCCGAGCTAGCATTGACGAACACCACTTTTTGCAACTACATTTAGTTACACGCAGGGAACGCCGTGTCCAAAAATGAAAAGCTGCTCGCCAAACTGCTCAATGAGCACATGGCATTTACCTGGCCTGAGCTCGTAACGCTGTTGCATCGGCTGGGCTACACACAGATTGAAGGGGCTGGAAGCCGGGTCAAGTTCGACATCGGTGACCCCAGTGCAATGATCACCTTGCACAAGCCTCACCCTGGCAACGAACTGAAACACTACATTCGGCGCCAGATCATTGAGCAATTGAAATCAGGAGAACTGATTCAGTGAACAACCAACTGAAACACAAAGGCTACATCGGCTCCATCGAAGCCAGCGTCGAAGACAACTGCCTGTTCGGCAAGATTCTGTTCATCAAGGCGCTGGTGAGCTATGAAGGGAAAACCGTCGCTGAGCTGGACGCTGCATTTCGGGAGGCGGTGGATGACTACCTCGCCACTTGCCAGACCCTCGGGCAGACCCCGGAGAAGCCTTGCAAGGGCTCCTTCAATGTCCGGGTCGGCCATGACTTGCACTTGGCGGCAGCCCTGGCGGCGACCCGCAAAAAAGTGACCCTCAATGACCTGACACGCCAGGCCTTGAATGAGTTTTTACAGCATCATGGCAATGATGCATGCCCTGCGGTTAGCTGATTAGCCCAACCGCCGATAACCCAACACTGCCGCCCCCAGCACCACCGCGCCCGCCGCCAACGCCACGTAGAACCCGCTGGTGGCGCCTAAGTGGTCAATCATCCAGCCGGAACTGGCAGCGCCAATGGCCACGCCGATGCTGAGGCCGGTGATCAGCCAGGTCATGCCTTCGGTCAATCGGCTGGCGGGTACGATTTGCTCCACCAAGGCCATGGATACAATGAGCGTTGGAGCGAAGAACAGCCCGGAGATAAAGATGGCCACCGCAAGTCCCGGAATGTTGGTTACCAGCAGCAACGGCAAGGTGGTCAACGCCGTGGCCACGCCACAGAACAGGAACTGCCGGGGCAGCGGAGCCTTGAGTTTGAGCGTACCGAACGCCAGCCCTGCCAGGCATGAGCCAATGGCGTACACCGACAGCACGATACTCGCGGCCGCTGGCTGGCCTTGATGCTGGGCAAACGCGACGCTGACCACATCCACCACGCCGACAATCACACCCATGGCCAGTAGCAGGATCATCAGGATCAGCACCGAGGGTGACGCTATCAGCCAGCGGCCGTGGTGGCCCTGATGCGCATGCACAGGTGGTTCGGTCTCACGCTGCAACACAAAGGTGGTAACACCCAGCGCCAGCAACAACGCGGCGACCAAAGGCCCCGCCTCCGGAAACAGCACCACGCTCAACCCCACCGAAATCGGTGGCCCGATGATAAAGCACACCTCGTCCAGCACCGACTCCAGGGCAAACGCGGTTTGCAGCTTGGGCTGGCCCCGGTACACCTCGGTCCAGCGCGCCCGCACCATGGCCGACATGTTGGGCATGCATCCGGCCAACGCGGCGAACAGGAACAGCAGCCAGTTCGGTGCTTGCAGACGCGTACACAGCAGCAACATCAACAACGCCCCGCCACCCATCAATGCGGCAATCGGCAGCACTCGGCCCTGACTGTATTGGTCCACCAGCCGCGACACCTGCGGCGCACAAAACGCCGTGGCCAAGGCAAAGACCGCTGCGACCGAGCCCGCCAGGCCATAGCCGCCATGCACCTGCGAGAGCATGGTGATCAAACCGATCCCCGTCATCGATACCGGCATGCGCGCCAGCATGCCCGCCAGCACAAAAGCCCGGGCGCCAGGGACCTGGAACAACTCGGCGTAAGGGTTTGCCATCCTGCTCGACCTCTTCATGAATGCCCCGAAACTTGCTATCCGCAAGAATCGAGGCAAAATACATACGGTGCGTATGTGATAAATCATGCTTAACATACGCGGCGTATGTCAATCTTTCCCTTGTCGATTGTGAGCCCTACCATGAGCCGAGCCCGTGCCGAAATGATCGAAGACACCCGCGCCCGGCTGATTGCCAGCGCGCGCCAGGCCTTTGCGACACAAGGTTACGCGAATACATCGATGGACGACTTCACCGCCCGTGCCGGCCTGACCCGAGGGGCGCTGTACCATCACTTTGGCGACAAAAAAGGCCTGCTGGCCGCCGTGGTTGCCCAACTCGACAGCGAGATGGACGCACGTTTACAGCGCATCTCAGATGAAGCTTCAGACCTCTGGAGCGGCTTTTGCGAACGTTGCCGTGCCTACTTGCGCATGGCACAGGATGACGAAATCCAACGCATCGTATTGCAGGATGCGCCGGCCGTGCTGGGTGACACGGGCTCCCAGCAACACTGCGTGGAGTCATTGCGCCAACTGATTGAGGCGTTGATGCAGGCTGGAGCCGTCCCCCACGTCCCGAGCCTTGCGCTGGCGCAACTGATCAACGGCAGCCTGGTCAACACCGCGCTGTGGATCGCCCGGGATGAACACCCGGACGAGCGGCTTGAGCAGGGCTTGCAAGGCCTGGAACTACTGCTGCGCGGCCTGAGCCTCACACCAACCGCTTGATCTGCTTATGCCGCCACACCAACCGGTAATACGCGGTCTGCAGGGCCAGCATTGCCAGGTACGTCACCGGAAACGCCATCCAAACGCCTTCCAGGCCAAAATGCGCGTTGAACAGGTACGCCATCGGCAGTTCCACGCAGAGCACGCAGAAAATCGAGATCACCACCGGCATCAGCACCACACCGCTGGCCCGCATGATCCCGCCCACCACCGCCTGGAAGCCAAACACCAGGATGCTCCACAGCATGATATGCAGCAGGTGCTCAGCGTTGACCCGTGCCGCATCGTCGGTAATGAACAGCCCGAGCAACCAGTGGGACAACACATAACCCAATACAATCAGGCCACCGGTGAGACACAGGTTGATCAACAACCCCGTGCGCAGAATCGGCCCGATACGCTCCAACCGCCCGGCACCAATCGCCTGGGCACCCAGGATCGAAGCGGTGATGGCAATCGACAAGGCCGGGAACTGCACGTAGTTGACGATCTGTGTCACCGCGCCATACGCCGCCGTGGCCTGGGAGCCGTGGCCGTTGACCAGGGCAAGGATGACCAATTCCGACAGCGACAGCACCACCATCTGGAGGCCGGTGGGCAAGCCGATGCGCAGGACTTTTCCGAGAATCACGCGGTCCAGGCGCAAGGCCGCAAGCAACTCACGATCGGGCGCCATCACATGATTCTTGTGGCGCAGGCGCAAGATCAAAAACAGCATGGCCAGGGCGTTACCCACCAGCCCGGCATACACCGCGCTCTGGATGCCCATGGGCGGCAGCCCGATCCAGCCGCCAATCAGGGCCGGGGTCAGCAACAGGCCGACCAGGGTCGACACCATCAACGCCAGCAACGGCGAGATCGTGTCGCTGACGCCACGCAGCAACTGGGTGTAGAGGATGAACACCAGCAATAACGGCATGATCAACATCATCTTCTGCGCATAGCCGACCGCATCGTCCAGCACATCAACCGGCGTGCCTAACGCCTGCAAGGCCGGGCGCGCAAACAGACTGCCCAGCACCGCTGCGATCACACCCACCAGCGCGCCCAGCGTCAAGGTTGCTCCGGTAATCACCTTGACCATCCCCGTTTCCTGCGCCCCCCAGGCTTGGCCGATCAACACTGAGGCGCCCGCCCCCAGGCCGATCACCAAGGCAATGAAGAAAAACACAATGGGGAACATGCCCGACACCGCCGCCAACGCTTGGGTGCCGAGCATTTGCCCAACATAGATGCCGTTGAGGGTGCCGGAAAAACTTTGCAGGAAGTTGGACAGCACCATCGGTGCCAGAAAGATCAGGTAGATCTGCCACAGCGGGCGTTGCAGAGGGCTTTGCATGAAAAACGGGGCCTCGGATCACTAAAGCGTCCGAGGGTTATACCGTAAGTGGATCCCATCTTCCTGTGCTTTCGGGTTCCAACACCCGGCAAGCGTCGCGCAGGCATTCGGGATATCCAGGTTTTATTCCATCAATTCGCTCGATGGCAGGGTCAGCAATTTCTGATTGGACGCGTGACAGGCGGGTCGATAGATTCCCAAGCGAAGATAGCTATTAGCCATCACCTCTCAACTCCCTGAATATCGAGCGTTCCATGAAAAAACCTGTCTCGTTGGCGATGCGTATCGGACTGGGCTTTGCGTCCACCCTGTCGTTGCTGGTGCTGATCACCGCCGTCGGTATCCAGCGCGTGGGTTTTATCGACAGCACCCTCAAGGACGTGTCCGAAAAAGCTGCTGTGGTGCAGCGTTATGCGATCAATTTCCGTGGCAGCGTGCACAACCGCGCCATCGCCATCCGCGATGCCGTATTGGTCAAGGATGAACCGTCGCTCAACCGCCACCTGGCCGAGATCGACCAGCTCAAGCGCGATTACCAGGACTCTGCGGTGATGATGGATCGCCTGTTCGCCAACACCGCCGCCAGCGCCGAAGAGTCCCGTCTTTTGGCTGATATCAAGGCCATCGAGACCCAGGCCCTGGCCTCCACCGAACGGGTGATCAGCCTGCGTCGCGGCAATGACATCGCCGGCGCCCAGGACTTGCTGCTGGCCCAGTCGTCGGCTCACTACACCGAATGGCTCAAACGCGTGAATGCCCTGATCGACTTCGAAGAAGCCCAGATCAAGCAACGCCTGGACACGGTGCAAGCCGCCGCCAGTAACTTTGCCGTGCTGATGCTGCTGGCCAGCGCCGTCGCGATCCTCTTGAGCGTGCTGGTGTCCCTGTTGATCATCCGCAAGGTCAAGGCCACCCTTGGCGCCGAGCCGGAAGAAGTCGCCGAGGCGATCCGTCGCTTGGCCAATGGCGACTTGAACCAGCCCATCGAAACCCGCTACCCCGACAGCGTGATGGGTATTTTGAAAAACGCCCTGGCGCGCCTGGGCGACACCATTACCGAAGTGCGCTCGGCAGCCCAAGCCCTGCGTCACGCCTCGGTCACCCTGTTGTCCGTAGCCAGCGACAACCGTCAGCAGATCACCCTGCAAACCAGCGAAGCCCAGCACGTAGCGGCTGCGATTACACAAATGGCGGCCTCGGTCAGCGAGGTATCGGGCTACGCATCCGCTGCGTCCAAGGCGACCATTTTGGCGGACGCAGAAGTCGACAGTGGCCACCGCCTGGTCGGCGAAGTGACCGTGGCTATCGAGGAGCTCGCAACCATCCTCGACCAGGCCACCAGCCGGGTCAACCAAGTGTCCAGCGACAGTGAAAGCATCGAAACCGTGATCGAAGTGATCAACGCCATCGCCGCCCAAACCAACCTGCTGGCACTCAACGCGGCCATCGAAGCGGCGCGGGCCGGTGAACATGGCCGTGGATTTGCGGTGGTGGCCGATGAAGTGCGCTCGCTGGCGACGCGCACCCAGGAATCCACCCAGGAGATTCGCGACATGATCGGCAAGCTGCAAAGCGGCACCCAGGACGCCGCCGATATCATGCAACGCAGCCGCAGCCTGGCCCAGCTCACCGTGGCGCAGACCCGCGACTCACAGGTGGCCCTGGGCAAGATCAGCCAGGAAGTGGGTGCGATCAATGCGATGAACGCGCAGATCGCCAGTGCTTCAGTGCAGCAAAGCGCGGCGGCGGAAGAAGTCGCGCAGAATGTCACACGCATCCATAGCTCCACCGTGCAATCGGCGGCGGGCTCGGAGCAGGTGGAGCACTCCAATCACGAACTGGCGGAACTGGCGGATCGCCTGAGTACCAAGGTGGCGTTTTTCAACGTGGCCTAGCGTTTGTCGCGCTTCATCTGCATGGTCAGGGTAAAACGGTCTGCGGGGTAGACCGTTTCCGACACCGCGATCACCCCGCCAGCCTCATCACGATACTGGCGGATGATATTGAGCCCCAACGCGCCGCCCTGCGCCTTGAGGCTGGCGGCCAACTCAGCTGACAGCTGCACCGGCCGCACCTGTTGGTCCACCACATCGATATGCCGCGAGAACGCCTTGCCGATCAACGCGGCGATCAGTTCATCCGGGTGCTTGCGCGCTTCGGGAATTACCTCGGCATAGGTCTGCTCGGCGTACACATCGGTCCAGCACAACGGTGCGTTGCCGGCGCTGGCATCGACCTTGATGCTCGACACGCAGAAGTAATGCCCGCCCGGTTCCAGCCCCAGGCGCCGCGCCAGCGCGATATCAGCGACGAACTCGCGAACGTCCTGGATATCGCGGATATGGGTTTCGGCCACCTGCACCAGGTCGGCCACCGACGCCATCGCCTGGGAATACCCGCCCTGAGGTGAGGCCGCTTCGACCCGCGTGCCCACGCGCTTGCGCCGCGAGACCATGCCCTGCCCCTGCAACTGATCGATGGCCGCGCGCACGGTGTGCCGGCTCACCGCGTACAGCGAGCAGAGTTCGAATTCGGTCGGCAACAACGACCCTACCGGGTAATGGCCGCTGCCAATCTGATCGATCAAGTCCTTGGCAACCGCCGCATAACGCCTCTGGCTCACGCTTTCCATTTTTACCCTCGTTGTCGAGTTGACAGTGTATCAGCACAGGCGTAATCATAATGTACGGACATATTAAATATGTATGGTTTAAAAATAACAATTAGGATTTTCCCATGTCGAGCACCGTTTTTGATTCCGCCCTGTTCCGTGACATGTTCGGCACCGCCGAAATGCGCGGTGTGTTTTCCGATAAAGCCCTGATCGAACGCTACATCGAAGTAGAAGTCGCCCTGGCCCGCGCCGAAGCCCGTTGCGGCGTGATCCCAAGCGAGGCCGCCGAGCAGATCGCCACGCTATCGAAATACGAGGCCCTGGACCTGGCGCTGATGCAACACGAGACCGAGATCGTGGGTTACCCGATCCTGCCGTTGGTGGAGCAACTGTCGAAGATCTGCGGTGAAGCCGGCCGCTATGTGCACTGGGGCGCCACCACCCAAGACATCATGGACACAGCCGTGGTCCTGCAGGTCCGCGCTGCGCTGGCCATCGTCGAGCGGGATATCCAGGCCGTACGCGGCTTGCTCGCCGGCCTGGCCGAGCGCTATCGCGACACACCGATGGCGGGCCGCACCCACTTGCAACACGCGCTGCCGATCACCTTCGGCTACAAGTGCGCGGTGTGGTTGAGCATGTTCGATCGCCACGCCGAGCGCCTGGTGGAGCTGCGTCCACGCGTCGAAATCGGCCAGTTCGCCGGGGCCGCCGGCACCCTCGCCTCCCTCGGCGACAAGGGCCTGGAAGTACAGGAAGCCTTGATGGCCGAACTGGGCCTGGGCGTGCCGCAAGCCACCTGGCACGTGGCCCGCGATGGCCTGGCCGAAACCTTGAACTTCCTCGGTCTGGTCACCGGCTCCCTGGGTAAGATCGCCCTCGACATCATGATGATGATGACCAGCGAACTGGGCGAAGTGTACGAACCTTTCGTAAAAGGCCGTGGCGCCAGCAGCACCATGCCGCAGAAGCGCAACCCTATTTCCTGCGAGCTGATGTACGCCGCCGCCAAGGGCGTGCGCCAACACGCCGGGCTGATGCTCGATGCGATGATCCAGGACTTCGAACGCTCCACCGGCCCGTGGCAGGCGGAGTGGATCGCCATCCCCGAAGCCTTCGCCCTCAGCGCCGCGTCCCTCGGCCAGGCGACCTTCATGCTCGCCGGCCTGGAAGTGCGCCCCGAACGCATGCGCAAGAACCTCGACATGACCCAGGGCCTGATCGTCGCCGAAGCCGTGATGATGGGCCTCGCCCCGGCCCTCGGCCGCCAGGTCGCCCACGATGTGGTCTACGCCGCATGCCGCATGGCCAATGACCAGGGCACCAGCCTGCTCGACGCCCTCCTCGCCCAGGGCGAAGCCACCGCGCAACTGGACCTGGCCGAACTGCAACGCCTGACCGACCCGGCCAACTACCTGGGGCTGGCGCCGCAGATGGTCGATATCGCGCTGGCGCGCCCAGGCTCAGTCAAACGCTGATCCCACATCCAATGGAGATCTAACTGTGGGAGCGGGCTTGCTCGCGAAAGCGGTCTGTCAGTTGATGAATGGGTTGACTGATGCACCGCATTCGCGAGCAAGCCCGCTCCCACACTGGGATCTCCAGCGTCACACCGAACCATAACAACAATGAGATCACAGACATGTCATCCACCCCCGCAAAAAAACCGCTCTACAAGGACCTGACTTTCCAGGTCGTCGCCGCCATGTTTCTCGGCATCGCCTTCGGCTTTCTCGCCCCGGAACTGGCCGCCAGTTTCAAGATCCTCGGCGATATCTTCCTCAAGCTGATCAAGACCGCTGTCGCGCCGCTGGTGTTTTTCACCGTGGTCCACGGCATCGCTTCGGCCGGTGATATCAAACGCGTCGGCAAGGTCGGCCTGCGTGCGTTGATCTACTTTGAGGTGGTGTCCACCATCGCCCTGGCCATCGGTCTGCTGTGGGGCAACCTGTTGCAGATCGGCTCCGGCATGCACGACGCGCACCCGAGCGGTGCCGCCGCTGCCGCCGCCAGTGCTGCGGTTGCCAAGGGCCATGCGCCCGCGTCGACCATGGACTTCATCTACGGCATCTTCCCGGACAATTTCGTCGGTGCCTTCGCCGGTGGCCAACTGTTACAGGTGCTGGTGATCTCGGTGTTGTTCGGTTTCGCCCTGCTGGCCTTGAAGCCGGAGCGTCGTGAGGTGATCGAAGACGGCCTGAACCGCATCTCCGAATGCTTCTTCGAGTTCATCAACCTGATCATGAAGTTCGCGCCCCTGGGGGCCTTCGGTTCGGTGGCGTATGCCGTGGGCAGCAATGGCACCGCGGTGCTGATGTCCCTGGCCAACCTGGTGTTGATGTTCTACGTCGGCATTGCGTTCTTTATCTTTGTGGTGCTGGGCGCGGTGTGCCGGTTGAGCGGCTTCAGCCTGTGGCGCTTCCTCACCTACATCAAGGATGAAATCTTCATCGTGCTCGGCACCGCATCGTCGGAAAGCGCCCTGCCGCGTCTGCTGCAAAAGCTCGAAAAATTCGGCTGCTCCAAGCAGAGCGTCGGCCTGGTGTTGCCCACCGGCTACGCGTTCAACCTCGACGGCACATCGATCTACATGTCGCTGTGCGTGCTGTTTATCGCCAACGCCTACGGCGTACCGCTGAGCTGGGAGCAACAGCTGGGCATCATCGCGATCATGCTGGTGACCTCCAAGGGCGCGGCGGCGGTGTCGGGTGGCAGCTTCGTGGTGTTTGCCGCAACCGTCACTGCTATCGGCGTGCTGCCAGCAGAAGGGCTGGCGCTGCTGTTTGGCGTGTACCGTTTCATGTCCATGGCGATTGCCACCTGCAACACCATCGGCAACAGCGTGGCGACGGTGGTGGTGTCCAAGTGGTCTGGCGAGTTCTCCCAGCAGACCGCCCAGGATGAATATCAACGCGTGCTCGGCCGTGCTGCCGGCGCGGCGCTTTAACGGAGCCTGGTGATGACTGCTCTGCGAATCGAACATGACGCGTTCGGCCCGGTGTCGATCCCGGCCGACCGTTACTGGGGCGCACAGACCCAACGGGCACTGGAGGTGTTCGGCAGCAAACAGCCGTTCCCCGCCAGCCTGATCCGCGCCTTTGGCCAACAGAAACGCGCGTGTGCCCGCGCCAATGCACGGCTCGGCGCGCTGGCCCCGAGCCTGGCACACGCGATCGAACTGGCGGCGCAGGCCTTGGCCAACGGCGACCTTGACCTGCACTTCCCGCTGTCGGTCTGGCAGACCGGTTCCGGCACCCAGACCAACATGAACGCCAACGAAGTCATCGCCAACCACGCCAACCTCGCGCTTGGCGGTGAACTGGGCAGCAAGTCGCCGGTACATCCCAATGACCATGTGAACCGCTCGCAATCGTCCAACGACAGTTTCCCCACGGTGATGCATTTGACCACGGTGCTGGAACTGCGCGGTCGCCTACTGCCTGCTTTGGGCCATCTGCGCGATGGACTCAACGCCAAGGCACAGGCCTGGCAGGACGTGCTGAAAATCGGCCGCACCCACCTGATGGATGCGGTGCCGATGAGCCAGGGCCAGGCCTTTGGTGCGTTTGCCCAGCAGATCCAACACGGTATTGCGCGTATCGAAGCCTGCCTGCCGCGCCTGCGCCTGCTGCCCCAGGGCGGCACGGCGGTGGGCACCGGGTTGAACACACCGGTCGGTTTTGACCTGGCGTTTTGCGAAGAAATCAGCCGACTCACCGGCGAACCCTTCGAAACCAACCCCTGCAAATTCGAAGGCATGGGCACCCACGATGCCCTGGTCGAAGCCTCCGGGGCGCTGAATGTACTGGCTGTTTCCTTGACCAAGATTGCCAATGACATCCGCCTGCTCGGTTCGGGTCCGCGTTGCGGCCTGGGTGAATTGATCGTGCCGGACGATGGCCTGACCTCCTCGATCATGCCCGGAAAACGCAACCCGACCATCGCCGAAGTGCTGGTGCAGGCGGCGATGCAGGTGATGGGCAATCACACCACCATTACCCTGGCGGGCGCTTCCAGTACCTTCGAATTGAACGTGGCCAAGCCGGTGCTGATCCACAACCTGCTGCACTCGATCGAGGTCCTCAGCGACTGCGTCAGCCTGTTCACCCACAAGCTGCTGAGCGGCCTGGAGCTGAACCGCCCACAGTTGGCGCGCAATGTGGAGCATTCGTTGTTGATGGCGACGGTACTGAACCCGCTGTTGGGTTACGACCGCGTGGCGCAGATCACCCGCAAGGCGGCGGATGAAGGCTTGTCACCCAAGGAGGCGGCGGTGCAGTTGGGGCTGATCAGCGCCGCAGAGTATGACCAACGGGTGCGGCCGGAAAGCATGATCAGCCCCGGCTGATCACAGGCTCAGCCAGCGCGTTGACGCCCTGATCAGGCCGATACGCGTCCGTTGTCGAGGATAAAGTTGATATTATCCATGTCGAAGCGCTTGTCCTCGTAGCCTGGCCCGCCTTGGTTGTTGGTACCGATATCCAGTTCCCGCAGAAGGCCAGGACGGTTGAGAAGCTCAGCGGCAAAGTGTCGTGCTTCAGGGCTGAACGTACGATTTGATGGCGTCTGACCAGCCGCTTCCTTCAACTCATTGACGTTGATGTATTGATCGTCCGCACCAGCGGTAAATTGCCTGAAGTTATCTTTCACGCCTTGAATCAAGTCGTGGTTACTCATGTTTTTGTACTTGTCCGAGGAATAGGCCAGGTTTTCCCTGGAGAACGCACCGTCGAACACGCCCATGCTGCTCTGGTCGAGTTCCTTGAACACATCACCCCGCTCAAGCAGCTCATTGGCCAGGTCTTTTTCGGCTTGGGTGGCCGGCTGGCCATCCAGTTTGCATCCACTGGCCACCGCATTCAGGGATTTGTCGGTGATCAACCCAGGGGAACTCGGGTCTTCAAATGAACTGAAACGGGCCTGTATCTTGTTGAGAAGCTGCTCCTTGCTGTCGTTCGCGTAAGGACGCTGGCCCGACGCAGACAGGGATGGCTGTTGCCAATCGGCCTGAGGTGAGTAATGGCTTTCCAGGCGCTGGCGCTGCATGCCGCCGCTGTACCGGCCTGGAAACTCACGCATGGGAGGTGCTTCTTGCTGCTCACTTTGATCAATGGTGCGCTCCACATCGCCCATGCTGATCAACCCATCTGTAGAACCTGCGTGGCCGATTGAATCCAGCATCGTGTTCAATTCAGGACGTTGGAGAATCTCCCTTGCCAAAAACGTCATCCGATCATTGAATGGATTACCGGTCAGTGGGCGATTGGCGACCTGCTGGAGGGTTTGCTGTGTCACAAACCCACTGTCAGCACTCTGGAAGTAATCGAAATTTTTCGCGAAATCCCGCGCAACCTCCGAGTTGGGTACGCGCCAGCCAGCGCTCCCGGAGGACGCTTGGGGCTGCTCGAAACGAGGACTGAAATCACTTCTAAAAGGAGTTTCCTGACGAAGGTTTACATAGGACATGGCAAAGGCCTCAGAGACTGGAATCGATAACTGCCCACCCGAATCGGCTGTGCGGCGGGTCAACGTTCCATCTGTGGCCATGAGCAGAAAAACGGTTCCTGCGGGTATTTCCGAAGGCCATTCACCCGCAATCACTTCGGTGCAGTTGGACCCGGATGGCGGCCACGTCGGTAGCGTTGGCCGCCCTCTGAACTACCCACCAAAGGTCTGCGAAGGCCGGCGCAACGTCGGATCAAATGGATTGATCCTTGGACCAATCGCCGCCGCTTCGCGCTTGAGCAACTCCACCACCATCGGCAACCGGCTCGGCCCCAGCCGATCGCTGATGGTCGCCACACTCAACGCCGCCACTGCATACCCATCGCGATTGAGGATCGGCACCGCCAACCCCGCCATACCTTCCAGCACACCGGTATTGCGTGCCGCATAGCCCAGGTTGCGCACGTTCTCCACTTCCGAGCGCAACAGCACTTCGTCATACAGGTGGAAGTCCTTGAGCCGTGGCAGGTTGTAGCGGATCACGGTCTCGCGCTCTTCCTCCGGCAAGAACGCCAGGATGGCCAGGCTGCCCTGCCCTACGCCCAACGCCACACGCCCGCCGATGTCCCCGGTGAAGGTGCGGATCGGGTACGGGCCTTCGCTGCGGTCCAGGCAGATTGCGTCGAAGCCTGAGCGTGCGAGCAGGAACAGCGAATCGCCCAAGGAAGCACTCAGGCGCAGCATGCTTGGCCGCACCAGGTCACGCAGGTTGCCGGTCTTGCCCGCATTCGCCGCCAGGGCAAAGAACTCCAGGCCCAGGCGATAGCGCTTGCTGCGCGCGTCCTGCTCGACCATGCCTTCGTCCATCAGGCTGCGCAGCAAGCGGTGGGTGGTCGGCTGGGACAGGCCCACCTGTTGCGCGAGCTGAGTGACGCGCTCGCCACCCTCCGGCACGTCGCCGAGGGTACGCAGCAGCGCGAACAGCCGAGACACCCCACCGGAGCCTACTTCTTTGGCGCTTTCATTTCGTTCAGTGGAATCCATAACAACCTATCTCTCAGTAAATTCCGGTGAGTGAATAAATATGAAAATAGTAGTCCGTTCAGTGAAATTCCATCTTCCGCCCATCCTAGTCTTCGTCCTAATCTGCGTCCACAGGGGCGAAATGAACAACTAACGGCAGCCGACTCAAGATCGAGCGCCAACGCACCGGCAACACTTCATTCGCATCTGCCCAAAACAAAAAAGCGCGTTTCGACGCGACTCAAAAAAGGTGGAACGCAGACATGGCATTTCTCCAACTCAACGCCTTGAGCAAACGCTACGGCGCCGTCGATGCGGTGGTCGCCACCGACCTGGCGGTGGAAAAAGGCGAGTTCGTTTCCCTGCTCGGCCCCTCGGGCTGCGGCAAGACCACCACCCTGCAAATGATCGCCGGCTTTGTTGACGTCAGCGGCGGGCAGATCCTGCTCGACGGCCGCGACATCACCCACGCCAAACCCGCCAGCCGTGGCCTGGGCGTGGTGTTCCAGAGCTACGCGTTGTTCCCGCACATGACCGTGCGCGACAACGTTGCCTTCGGCCTGAAGATGCGCAAAGTGCCGGCGGCGCAGATCGCCAGCAAGGTCAAGACCGTATTGGAACTGGTGCGCCTGGCGCCCCACGCTGACCGTTACCCACGCGAGCTGTCCGGCGGCCAGCGCCAACGTGTAGCCCTGGCCCGTGCCCTGGTGATCGAGCCGCCGGTGTTGCTGCTGGATGAACCACTGTCCAACCTCGACGCCAACCTGCGCGAAGAAATGCAGTTCGAAATCCGCCGCATCCAGTGCGCCGTGGGCATCACCACCTTGATGGTCACCCACGACCAGGCCGAGGCGCTGTCCATCAGCGACCGCGTGGTGGTGATGCAGGCCGGGCGCGTGACCCAGATCGACGCGCCGTACAAGCTCTACGAACACCCGCGCACACGCTTCATCTCGGACTTCGTCGGCAAGGCCAACCTGTTGCCGGGCGACTACGATCAGTTGGGCACTCCACAGGTCCGCCACGAAAGCGGTAACGGCGAACTGACCCTGAGCCTGCGCCCGGAAAAGATCCAACTGGTGGACGCCGGCACCGGCCGACTGCAAGGCAAGGTGCTCGACAGCTACTTTTTTGGCAGCCAATGGCTGTATCGCATCCACACCCAGCTTGGCGAAATCACCGTAGTGTGCAGCAACGACGGCAGCGCGCCCCTCGGTTGCGGAGCAGCGGTGGGCCTGGACTGGCAAGCCAACTTGCTGCGCGTATTGGCGGCGGATGAGGTGCGCGCATGAGCCGCGGCTATCTGTTGTCGTTGCCCGCCCTGGTGCTGTTTGTCGGGCTGCTGATCCTGCCGTTGGGCCTGACGCTGGTGTTGTCGTTCAACGTGTTCGATTACCAGGTGGGCGTAAAGGGCGATGAGTGGACCCTGGCGCATTACCTGTCGCTGTTCAGCGATTCATACTTTTACGAAATCTTCTGGCGCACTTTCTGGATCAGCGCCTTGGTCACCCTGCTCTGCGTGGTGATCGGCGTGCCCGAGGCTTACATCCTCAGCCGCATGGGCACCCCGTGGCGCTCGATATTCCTGATCC
Organism: Pseudomonas sp. P7759; assembly: GCF_013386445.1. NCBI lineage: Bacteria > Pseudomonadati > Pseudomonadota > Gammaproteobacteria > Pseudomonadales > Pseudomonadaceae > Pseudomonas > Pseudomonas sp. P7759. Next base: position 45,550 of record NZ_JACART010000034.1, on the reverse strand, counting down.
TGATCCTCACGCCGCTGCTGATCTCGGTGGTGGTGCGCGCCTTTGGCTGGAGCCTGCTGCTCGGCGCGGACGGGCTGGTGAACCAAGTCATTCAATTCCTCGGTGGGCGCCCGGTGAAGCTGTTGTACACGCCGTTCGCGGTGATCATCGCCCTGGTGCACGTGATGCTGCCGTTCATGATCATTCCGGTGTGGACCTCCCTGCAGAAACTCGACCCGTCGGCAGAACAAGCGGCGTTGTCCCTCGGCGCCAGCCAGACCACGGTGATGCGCAAGATCGTATTGCCCCAAGTGATGCCCGGCGTGCTGTCCGGCACGCTGATCGTGTTCGGCCTGGCCGCCAGTTCCTTTGCGATCCCCGGCCTGCTCGGCGGACGCCGCCTGAAAATGGTCGCCACCGTGGTGTACGACCAGTACCTCTCGGAACTCAACTGGCCCATGGGCGCGACCATCGCGGTGGTGCTGCTGTTGGTCAATCTACTGATCATGCTGAGCTGGAACCGCATGGTCGAAGGCCGCTACAAAAAGTCCCTGGGGGTTTAAGCGCATGTCCAGAAACGGTCCTTTGGCCCTGGCTTTCCACACCCTGGTGGTGCTGTTCATGATGGCGCCGCTGGTGGTGGTGTGCCTGGTGGCCTTCACCCCGGAAAACACCTTGAGCCTGCCCACCTCGGGCTTCTCGCTGCGCTGGTTCCGTGCGGTGTTCGAGCGCGCGGATTTTATCCAGGCGTTCTACAACAGCCTGATTTTGGCGTTTACCGCTGCGAGCCTGGCCACGTTGATTGCGGTGCCAGCCGCCTTGGCGATCAGTCGCTATCAGTTTCCTGGGCGTAATTTTTTCAGTGCGTTGTTCTTGTCGCCGATCATCATTCCGCACCTGGTGCTTGGCGTGGCGATGCTGCGCCTGTTCGCACTGATGGGCGTCAACGGCAGCTTCACCTGGCTGATGCTCGCGCACGTGGTGATCATCACGCCGTATGTGCTGCGCCTGGTGCTGGCCGCCGCCATCGGCATTGATCGCAGCGCCGAGCAGGCCGCCGAGTCCTTGGGCGCCAGTCGCTTTACGTTGTTTCGCCAGATCACCCTGCCGATGATCCTGCCCGGTGTAGCGGGTGGCTGGTTGCTGGCGTTCATCAACAGTTTCGATGAGGTGACCTTGTCGATCTTCGTCAGCTCGCCGGCGACCCAGACCCTGCCGGTGCGCATGTACGTGTATGCCACCGAGTCCATCGACCCGATGATGGCGGCGGTGTCGGCATTGGTGATTGCACTCACGGCCGCCACCATGATTTTGCTGGACCGGGTCTATGGCCTGGACCGCGTGCTGGTGGGGAAACACTGATGGCTCTGTTCAAACGCCTGGCCGAAACCCAACGCCCTGCCCTCGCCTTCACGCTTGACGGGCAACCGGCCAGTGGCTTGCTCGGTGACACCCTGCTGACCGCCGTGTTGACCTGCGCTGAACACCTGCGTGGCAGTGATTTCAGCGCCGAACCACGGGCCGGTTTCTGCCTGATGGGCGCGTGCCAGGATTGCTGGGTGCGACTTGAAGACGGGCGCCGCGTACGCGCCTGTTCGACGCTATTGGAAGAAGGCCAGGCCATCCGCCGCGAACCGGGGCGCCAGTCATGAAGCCTGTGGTGATTGTGGGCGCAGGCCCGGCCGGGATCAGCGCGGCGCGCACATTACTCGACCATGGCATCAGACCTTGCCTGGTGGATGAAAGCCTGCGCGGTGGCGGGCAGATTTATCGGCGTCAGCCACAGGGATTTCAACGCACCGCCAAGCAGCTTTACGGATTTGAAGCACGCAAGGCCGAGGCCGTGCACCGCACAATGGATGAGCTGGCACCGCTGATCGACTACCGCCCGCAAACCCTGGTGTGGAATGCCGAGGACGGGCGCCTGGATATGCTCAACAACGGCCGCGCAGAAAGCCTCGAGTACGCGCAACTCATCGTTGCCACGGGCGCCACTGACCGCATCCTGCCCGTGCCGGGTTGGACCCTACCGGGCGTGTACAGCCTGGGCGCGGCGCAAATCGCGCTGAAGTACCAAGGCTGCGCCATCGGCGAGCGTGTGGCGTTCTGTGGCAGCGGGCCGTTGCTGTATCTGGTGGCTTACCAGTACGCCAAGGCTGGCGCCAAGGTGGTGGCAGTGCTCGACAGCGCGCCGCTCAGTGCCCAATGCCGTGCATTGCCAGCGCTGCTCGGGCAACCGGCGACCTTGGCCAAAGGCGTGTATTACCGCGCCTGGTTGACGGCCCATGGGATTCCCGTGCACCAGGGCGCCACGCTTGAACAGATCGACGGCGCGCAACGGGTCAGCGGTATTCAATGGGCTGATCAGACCTTGGAATGCGACGCCGTGGCCTTCGCCCATGCCCTGCGCAGCGAGACGCAACTGGTGGACTTGCTTGGCTGTGAGTTCACCTGGAACGCCCTTAACCGCGCATGGCTGCCACAACGGGACAGCGCCGGACGCAGCAGCGTCAACGGCGTGTACCTGGCGGGCGATGGGGCCGGGATCATGGGCGCGGACGCCGCACAAATGGCCGGTGAACGTGCAGCGCTGGCCGTGCTCGGGGATTTGGGCGTGGCCATCGATCAGCGCCGCCCTGCTGTGCTGGAGCAACAATTGGAGGCCATCCAACGCTTTCGTCATGGTTTGGAAACTGCGTTCCCTTTTCCGGCGAACTGGGCGGCCAGAGCCCCCGATGAATTGATCCTCTGTCGCTGCGAAGAAGTCAGCGTCGGCGACGTGCGCGCGGTGGTGGATGAAGGCCACTGGGAGATCAATCGCGTCAAAGCCCACTGTCGCGTCGGCATGGGCCGCTGCCAAGGCCGGATGTGCGGGTTGGCGGCAGCGGAAATTGTCGCGGAGCGCAGTGGCCGGGCCATCGAACACGTCGGCCGCTTGCGGGGCCAGGCACCGATCAAGCCGCTGCCGTTTGGCGTGGAGGTGCAGCCGTGATTGATGTCATCGTATTGGGCGGCGGGATTGTCGGCGCGTCGGCCGCGCTGATGCTGGCACAGAAAGGTCAGCGGGTGGCGCTGGTGGAGCGGGACTTTTGCGGCTCCCATTCCAGCGGCGTCAACTACGGCGGCGTGCGGCGCCAGGGTCGGCCCTTGCACCAGTTGCCACTGTCGCAGCGTGCCCACCAACTGTGGGCAGACTTGCCGGGATTAATCGGTATCGACGGCGAATACGTGCGTTCCGGTCATTTGAAACTGGCGCGCAGTCACGCAGATTTCGGCGCCTTACAAGCGTATGCCGAGCAGACACAAGGATTTGACTTGGGTTTGCAGTTGCTGGATTACGTCGAGCTGCGCGCGCGATTCCCCTGGGTCGGTGACATCGCCGTCGGTGCCTCGCTGTGCCCGGAAGACGGCCACGCCAACCCCCGCCTGGTGTCGCCCGCCTTTGCCCGCGCGGCGAAACAACGCGGCGCTCACCTGTATGAACAGTCGCTGGTCACGTGTATCGAGCATGACGGCCAGGACTTCCAGGTGCACTGCGCCAACGGTCTGCATCTGCAAGCGCCGTGGCTGCTCAATTGCGCCGGGGCGTGGGCCGGGGCGGTGGCCGAACAGTTTGGCGAACCGGTGCCGATGACCTCGGCACACCCGGCGATGCTGGTCACTGAGCCCTTGCCGGTGGTGATGGACGTGAGCACGGGCGTCGAAGGCGGCGGGATCTATGCGCGACAGGTCGCTCGGGGCAATTGCATCCTCGGCGGTGGTCGCGGCTTTGCCCTCGGCCCGCAACAAGCGCGACCGGGGCAGGCCGCAGTGTTGGAGATCCTGCGCAATGCCGGTGAGCTGTATCCGTTTCTCAAGGGTGCCCAGGCCATCCGCACCTGGAGTGGCACCGAAGGTTATCTTCCCGATCATGAACCGGTGATCGGTCCCAGCAGCACCCAACCCGGCTTGCTCCACGGTTTCGGCTTTGCCGGTGCCGGGTTCCAGCTTGGTCCCGCCGTCGGTGAAGCCCTGGCAGAGATCGTCTGCACCGGTGCCAGCCGCCAACCTATCGAAGCGTTTTCCATCCGTCGTTTCCAAGCCTGAGAGGAAAAACATCCATGAACCCACGTATTGCGCTGTCCTGCTTGTCCCTCGCCCTGCTCGCCTCAACGGTGCACGCCGCGCCCACGCTGTACCTGGGCATGAACGGCGGCACCATGGAACGGGTCTACGCCGACAAGGTGCTGCCCGCGTTTGAAAAGGCCAATAACGTCAAGGTGGTGATCGTGCCCGGCACCTCGTCGGACATCCTTGCCAAGGTCCAGGCCAACAAAGACAACCCGCAGATGCACGTGATGTTCCTCGACGACGGCATCATGTACCGCGCAATTTCCATGGGGTTGTGCGACAAGCTGGCGCCAAGCCCGACCCTGGAGCAGATCCCCGCCAAGGCGAAGATCAAGGAACACGCCGTGGCCGTGACCCTCGGCGTTACCGGCCTGGGCTACAACGCCAAGATGTTCAAGGAAAAAGGTTGGGCCGCACCCACCTCGTGGATGGACCTGGCCGACCCGCGCTTCAAGGACAAAGTGGTGTTCCAGTCCCTGGCCTCCTCCACCTTCGGACTGCATGGTTTCCTGATGTTCAACCGCCTCCAGGGCGGTGACGAAACCAACGTCGACCCCGGCTTCAAGGCCTGGCCAAAAACCGTCGGTCCCAACGTACTGGAATACATCGCCAGCTCCGCGAAGATCTCCGAAATGGTGCAGACCGATGAAGCCGCGATCTTCCCGCTGACGCCCACCCAGGTCGCTACCCAGAAACTGCTCGGCGTGCCCATGGAATATGCGCAACCCAAGGAAGGCGCGGTGGTGCTGAACGTGGCCGAATGCGTGATCGCGCGCAACGACCAGCCGGAACTGGCGCAGAAACTCGCCGCGTTTTTGCTGACCGCCCAAGCCCAGGCCCCGGCGTTGGAAGAAGGTGACCAGATCCCGTCCAACCCGACCACGCCAACCACCGACAAGACCCGCGCACGGGTAGAAGCGATGCAGGGTTACTTGCAGACGGCAATTTCGATTGATTGGGACCAGGTCAACCAGGCGCGGCCGGAGTGGAATGCACGGTGGAGTCGGTCTATCGAACGTTGATCAAAGGGGAACAATCGGCAGCGCACGCTTGTGCGCTGTCTTGCTGTACGCGCCCTCGACCAGGGTTCTCACCCGCTCACTCACCGGCTCGCCCATCAGGTACGCGTCGATCTCTGCGTAAGTGCAGCCGTAGGCCTGTTCATCCAGCTTGCCCGGCGCAAGCTCTTCCAGGTCGGCAGTCGGGTGTTTGTGTACCAGGTTGTCCGGGGCGCCGAGGGCCGTGGCGAGCAGGCGCACCTGGGTTTTGGTCAGGCCCGACAGTGGCGCCAGGTCGCAGGCGCCGTCGCCGAACTTGGTGAAAAACCCCATCAGCGCTTCAGCGCCGTGGTCGGTGCCGACCACCAGGCCGTTGTGCAGGTTAGCCACCGCGTACTGGGCGATCATCCGCGTGCGTGCCTTGACGTTGCCCTTGATGAAATCGACATGGGCGGCGCTGGCTTCAGTGGCGGTCAGGCTGGCCATGAGGCCGTCGACGCTGGCGGCGATGTTGAGGGTGTCGATCTGGTCCGGGGTGATGAAGTCCAGGGAGGCCTGGGCATCGCTTTCGTCGGCTTGGGTTTTGTAAGGCAGGCGCATGGCGATGAAGCGCGCGGCGTAGTCTTCGCCGCGCAGTTGCTCTATGGCCAACTGGCACAAACGGCCAGCCGTGAGGGAGTCAACGCCACCGCTGATGCCCAGTACCAACGCCTTGCCGCCGGCGCCGCGCAAGGTGGTCTTGATGAAGTCGATGCGCCGCTGGATCTCTTTGGCTTCACCGCCTTTGACCAGTTGCCGATTGATATTCAGTTCCTGTGCGATACGTGCTTGCATGTCACACCTCCACGCTGCCGACATTGAACACTTGTGCTGCATACTGCAAAAACGAGGCGTCTTCGCAGACGTTCTTGATTGGGTCATCCGAGAACTTCACCACCGGCTCGCCGTGCACCCGCACCAGTTTCATCACGATGCTCAGCGGTTCGACGCCCTCCACATCGCAGGCCAGGCTGGTGCCCATGCCAAAGCCGAATTTGGCCTTGCCACGCACGTGCCGCAGGATCGGCAGGCATTTTTCGAAATTCAGGCCGTCGGAGAACATCAGGTCCTTGGTCATCGGGTCGATGCCCAGTTGTTGGTAGCGGGCCAAGACTTTGTCGGCCCAGGCGATGGGATCGCCGGAGTCCTGGCGCAGGCCGTCATACAGCTTGGCGAAGTAAAGGTCGAAGTCCTTGAGGAAGAAGTCGGTGCTGATGCAGTCGGTCAGGGCGATGCCCAGGCGACCACGGTATTCGCGCACCCAGTTTTCCAGGGCGGCGTTCTGGCTTTCACGCAGGCGGCCCAGTTGCTGGTGCACCATCAGCCATTGGTGGGCCATGGTGCCGATCAGCGGCAGATCGAATTCGTAGGCCAGGTGCGCATTGCTGGTGCCGACGAACTGGCCGGGAAAGTCGCGGCGCATGATGTCGACCACTTCGCGCTGGGCCTTGAACGACAGGCGGCGCCGGGTGGAAAAGTCAGACACACGCAGGTCGGCGAGTTCTTCGCGGCTGAGGTTTTTCTGCAGCCAGTCGAATTTCTGGTAAAGCTTGCGGGTGACATCTTCCAGGGTCACGTCGGGGTATTTGTTGCGGTTGCGCAGCTCACTGACCAGGGCCAGGACCGGCTGTTCAAACATGATGCAGTGCAGCATCGGGCCGACCACGCGGATATTCAGTTGGCCGTCGACTTCGCTGACGTGGATATAGCGCAGGTTGAAGCGGAACAGGCCGAGGAAGCGCTCGTAGTCCGGGGTGAGGTATTCGCGAAAGCGGGGGTTGAACAGAAAGCGCAGCTCCCCTTCGCGCATACGCAGGCTGGCGAGTTGCTCCAACTCGGCACGGATTTCGGGAATCAGGTGACCGAGCTTTTCCTTGGACCGCACAATGAAGTTGTACTCCACATCGACATTGGGGTACTGGTGCAACACGGCCTGCATCATGGTGAAGGTGTAGTAGTCGGTGTCGAGCAAACCCTGGATAACGGGCGTTTCGTAGTCGTAGGCACTTTCCATGGTGTGTCTCCTTAACGCGCGGCCATCGCGGCCAGTTCTTCGCGGGTGCTGCTGATGACAGCACCGGCCTTGAGCAACTCATTGACCGCCTGTACGCCGCCCTCCTGTGTAATGGCCCGGCACGCCGGCAAGTGCAAAACCACTTCCAGGCCGGCCTTGAGCAATTGCAAGGCGGTGGTCTTGACGCAGTAGTCCAAAGCCAGGCCGCCTACGATCACGCGGGTCACGCCCTGGGCTTTCAGGTACTCGATCACGCCGGTAGAGAGTTTGTCGTGCAGGTCGTGGTAGCAGGCGCCGTAGGGGTGCAGGTCGGGTTCCACGCCTTTCCAGATGAAGTAGTCGTAGTCATAAGGCGTGGGCAATTCGTCGAGCAAGGTGAAACCCTCGGTGCCGGGTACGCAATGGCTGACCCAGGTCACATCGGCGTGGGCCAGGCCGGTGGGTTGCAGCATCTCGCTGTGCTGCGACACCACCCAGGGCGCGTGCGGGGTGTGGGCGTCCTTGCTGCCGACGCGATGGCCGGCCAGGCTCGCCATGTAGTTGAGCTCGGCCCCGATCTGGTCGCCACCGGCCACAGGCAACTCACTGGGGCACAGCGGCGTGAAGCTCTTCTGGGCGTCGACGTCGAATGAAGCAATGGCGGATATCGAGAGGGTCATGATGGTTCTCCTGTGGCCTGGAAACAAAAGTACACGTCGTGTACTTTCATTGCAAGAAACATTTGGTTATCTATCCTGGAGCAAGTACATGACATATCTGCTCGATTGGTTAGACTGTGCGTCATCGCTGTCTAGAAGGACGTCAACATGCCCCTGAGCCCCTACCTCCACACCGTCGACCTGTGCGTAGTGTTTTATTGCCGCGCCTCCGGGGAACTGAAATTGCTGCTGAACAAACGCGACGCCGAGCCCTTCGCCGGGCACTGGGCGCTGCCGGGCGTGGTGGTGAATGGCGGCGTGCAAGATCTGAGCCTCAAGGACGCGGTGGAGCGCTTGCGGGCGAGCGACAAAGTGGGCCTGGCGCTGGCGTGGAGCGAGCAGGTGGGCACGGTGGGGGATGCGTTTCGTGATCCGCGCTGTTGGTCGTCGTCCACTTACTACCTGGCGATCGTGGCGGATGAGGTAGCGCTGGGTGAGCATCAGGCCTGGTTTTCACTGGCGGGGGTCGCGGATGGCAGCATCAAGCTGCCGTTCGATCACAACAGCATCGTGGCCGCCGTGCAGGAGCGCTTGTTCTCCAAGTCGCTGTACAGCAGCTTGCCGCTGATGTTCCTGGGTGATGAGTTCAGCGCGCCGGAAGCGACCATGATCTTTTCCCTGGTGCTGGGGCGGCCGGTGTTGAAGACCAGTATTCGCCAGCGCTTGCTGAAGCTGACTGAGGCGGGGTTTCTGCGCGAGACCGGGCGCAAGAAAAATGGTGAAGGCGGCAGGCCCCAGGCGACGGTGACGGTTCTCAAACCTGGAGAAATCTACTTCTTCGACCGCAGTTTTGCCGAGTAACGCGTTTTAAAGAACACCGAAAATCACCTGTGGGAGCGGGCTTGCTCGCGAATGCGGTGTGTCAGCCGCCGTACCTGGGACTGATACACCGCATTCGCGAGCAAGCCCGCTCCCACATTTTGGATTGATGTACGGCTCTAGTTCATCCAGTTACCGCCGTCGACGTTGTAGGTTTGGGCCACCACGTAGTCTGCGTCCTTCGAGGCCAGGAAAATCGCCATCCCGGTCAGATCCTCCGCCGTGCCCATCCGCCCAAACGGCACCTCGTCCCCTACCCGCTTTTTCTTCTCGCCCGGCGCCAACCCCTCATGCTTGGCGAACAACGCATCCACGCCATCCCAATGCTCGCCATCCACCACACCTGGTGCGATGGCGTTGACGTTGATCCCCTGCTTGATCAGGTTCAAGCCCGCTGATTGCGTCAGGCTGATCACCGCCGCCTTGGTCGCGCAGTAGATCGCCACCAACGGCTCGCCGCGACGCCCGGCCTGGCTGGCCATGTTGATAATTTTACCGCCATGGCCCTGGCTGATCATCTGCCGCGCGGCGGCCTGCAAGGTGAACAGCGTGCCGGCGACGTTGATCGAGAACAGCCGTTCATAGCTGTCGCGGGTGATGTCGACGATAGGTGCCAAGTCGAACAATGCAGCGTTGTTGATGAGAATATCCAGCTTGCCGGCGTGGCCGACCACAGCGGCAATCGCGCTGTCGATAGACGCCTGGTCGGTGACATCCATGGCGACGGCATAGGCCTGTGGGCCCAGCTCAGCAGCGGTGGCCTGGGCCCGTTGCAGGTTGATGTCAGCGATGGCCACGGTGGCGCCTTCGGCGATGTAGGCCTGGGCAAAGGCGCGGCCGATGCCACGCGCCGAACCGGTGATCAGCGCGCTCTTGCCTTCAAGTCGTTTCATGAAAAGGTCCTGTAGAAGTTATTTCGGGTAGCCGGCGCGTTTCATTTCGCGCTCGGTGGTGGACTGGGCTTCCAGCAAGGCCTGGTCAACCGACATGCCACCGGTCAGCGCCGCAGAGAACAGCTTGCCGACCGAGGTGCCGATGGCCTGGAACTCGGGAATGGTCACGTATTGGATGCCTACGTACGGCACCGGCTTGGCAGACGGGTGCGCGGGGTCGGCGTGCTTCATCATTTCCAGGGTCACCTGGGCAAACGGGGCGGCCTTCAAGTACGCCTCGCTGTAGGTAGATTGTCGGGTGCCCGGCGGTACGTTGGTGATGCCTTCTTTATCAGCGACCAACTGGATGTACTCCTTGGAAGTCGCCCAACTGATGAAGGCCTTGGCGGCGTCCTTGTGCTTGGACGTGGCCGGAATTGCCAGCGACCAGGCATACAGCCATGACGAGCCTTTATCGGTGACTTCGGTAGGCGCGGCAGCGAAACCGACGCTGTCGGCGACCTTGCTCTGGCTCTTGTCGGTGGTGAAAGAACCGGCGACGCTGGCATCCACCCAGATCGCGCACTTGCCGCTGTTGAACAGCGCCAGGGTTTCGTTGAAACCATTGCTGGACACGCCCGGCGGGCCGTATTGCTTGAGGGTATTGACGTAGAAGTTGGCGGCCGCCGTCCACTCGGGGCTGGTCAGCTCGGGCTTCCACTGCTCGTCGAACCAGCGCGCGCCAAAGGCATTGGCCATGGTGCTCAGCAAGGCGATGTTCTCGCCCCAGCCGGCCTTGCCGCGCAGGCACAGGCCGTATTGGTCCTTGTCCTTGGCGGTGAGTTTGGCGGCGAACTCGCCGAGCTGCGTCCAGGTAGGATGCGCGGGCATGCTCAGCCCGGCCTGCTTGAACAGGTCGGTGCGGTAGTAGGTGACGGTGCTTTCGCCGTAGAACGGTAAGGCGTACAGGGTGTTGTTGACCGACAGGCCCTGGCGTACCGAGGGGAAGATATCGTCGGCGTCATAATCGGCCGGCAGCTGGGTCAAGGGTTCCAGCCAGTGCTTGGCGCCCCAGAGTGGGGTTTCGTACGTGCCGATGGTCAGCACGTCGAACTGCCCGCCCTGGGTGGCGATGTCGGTGGTGAGGCGCTGGCGCAGCACGTTTTCTTCCAGCACCACCCAGTTGAGCTTGATGTCCGGATGCTGCGCTTCGAACACCTTGGACAGGCGCTGCATGCGGATCATGTCGCTGTTGTTGACCGTGGCGATTGTCACGGTGTCAGCGGCGTGGCTGGGCATGGCCAGCGCCAGGCCGGAAAGCAGGAACAACGCTTGCGGGAGCTTGGACATAGCGGTTTCTACCTGTTGTTTTTGTTGTTGAGCGCCGATTACAGCAGCTTGGCCAAGCCCCCACAAACGCCTGGAGGATGGGCGACTGGTACTTTTTTAACCGGGGTGTGAAAGTTAAAAAAGTATCAGTACCCGGCGAAACCAGGAGTAGCGCGCTCATGACTGAGGCGCGTATTTTGGAGCAATTCCAAGCATCATAAGAATTCCACCATGCCCATCAGCCGCGCCAAGCTGTTCGAGCACCGCCCCGCCGAACTCGAAGTGATCCTGCCCGAGCCTGACCATTGCTTCCGCTGGTTCGAACATGACTACCCCTACGACCTGGCGCGCTGGAACCACCATCCCGAATTTGAAATCCACCTGATCCGCCAAGGCAGCGGCAAACTGGTGGCGGGCGACTACATCGGTGCGTTCAGTGCCGGCCATGTGGCCCTGATCGGCCCCGACCTGCCCCACGACTGGATCGGTGAACTCGCCCCCGGCGAATACCTGAGCGGTCGCGACGTGGTGTTGCAATTCGACGGCGCCGCCCTCCTCGCCCTGCGCAAGACCCTGCCGGAACTCGGTGACTTGCAACCGCTGTTCGAGCATGCCCGGCGCGGGCTGGAATTCACCGGCGACACCGCGTTGCAGGCTGCATGCTTGATGGAAGCCATCGGCAGCGCCCACGGCCTGCAACGCCTGATACTGTTCCTGCAATTGCTCGACACCCTGAAGAACGCCCCGACGCAACAGGTCAAGGCCCTGGCCAGCCCGTGTTATGCGCCGACGTTGGATGCACGCAGCGCCGAACGCATCAACAAGGCGTTCGATTATCTGATGCGCGAGCTGACCGGCGATGTGCGCTTGTCGGTAATTGCGCAACAGCTGGAGATGAGCGAACCGGGCTTCTCACGCTTCTTCAAGCGCAACACCGGCCACGGCTTTATCGACCTGATGCGCAAATTTCGCGTACAGCGCGCCTGCCGACTGCTGTTGCAAAGCGACATGTCGGTGGCGGACATCTGCTTTGAAGTGGGCTACGCCAATCTGTCGAATTTCAATCGACACTTCCGTATCGAAATGCACCAGACGCCGAGCGACTATCGACGGGAAACCGCGATGCACCTGTTCCAGCACATGGAAAAAATGACACCCAGTCAATTCTGACCAAAAGGTCGACTAAATCCCGTTTTTTTCAATTTGATCAACCGATTGAGCAAACTTGGTACAGCCTGTGCAAACGTTTGCGGTACGAACTTGCCAGCCAAGTTCACCTTTACCCGAAGAATCGGGTTCAAACCGCGTACGAATAGGGATTTTCAATGCACCCCACCTCAAGGCGTCTTGCCTCCTTTGGTGTTTCCTTGCTACTGGCCGCCGTTACGGGAGTACTCAGCGCCCCCATTTTGGCGCAGGAAAAACCCGTGGATGACTCAGCACAGGGCGAAACCCTCAGCCCGGAAGCCAGCCCGGCGAAAAAAGGCGTGTACCTGTCGGATTGGTTCAACCAGGACCTGACATTGATCGGCAGCAAAGACATCAGCTTCGGCCCCAAGCCACAGGATGATGTCTACCTGGAATACGAGTACTTCGGCCGTAAGGGGCCTTTTGAGCTGTACGGCTACATCGACGTGCCGAAGATCCTCACCATCGGTAACAGTAATGACAAAGGCGTGTGGGACCATGGCTCGCCGGTATTTATGGAGCATGAGCCGCGTATCTCCATCGACTACCTGGCGGGCCGAAGCCTGGCCATCGGGCCGTTCAAGGAATGGTACGTGGCGTTCGACTGGATCTACGACCATGGCAGCCGCAAGGAAAACCGCGCCAACACCTTGTACAGCGGCCTCGGCACCGACATCGACACCCATTCGCGGGTGAACCTGTCGGCCAACTTCTACGGGCGCTACCAGTGGGAAAACTACGGCGCCAGCAATGAATACTCATGGGACGGCTACCGCGCGCAGATGAAGTACATCGTGCCCATCGGCAAGTTCGATAACGGCGCCTCGCTGACCTACATCGGCTTCACCAACTACGATTTCGGCTCCGACCTGCACAAGGACAACCCGGCGCGCACCGCCAACTCCCTGGTCGCGACCAATGTGCTGCTGTACTCGTTCACCCACCTGCGTTTCACCCTGGTCGGCCGTTACTTCCATAACGGCGGCAACTGGGAAGACGGCAGTGAATTGAATTTTGGCGAAGGCAACTTCCGCGCCCGTTCCGATGGCTGGGGTTACTACGCCGGCGTGGGCTACCAATTCTGATAAAGGAGCTTTAGATGAACGCGTTTACACGTTTCTCAATGGCGGTCGGCCTGGCGCTGCTGCCACACGTGGTGCTGGCCAATACCACACCGATCAAACCCAAGGTGATGCTGATCACCATGTTCGCCCCTGAGGCGCAAACCTGGATCGATCGCCTGGAACTCAAGCAGGAAGTCCGCGTACCAGGGCTGTCGGCCGAATACCCGGTGATCCGCTGCAACACCCAGGACGTGTGCCTGCTGGTCACCGGCATGGGCCAGACCAACGCCGCCGCGTCCACGCTGGCCTTGGCCTTGTCGCCCAAATTCGACCTGCGCCAGAGCTATTTCCTGATCGCCGGGATCGCCGGCATCAGCCCCAAGCACGGCACCATTGGCACCGCCGCCTGGGCGCATTACCTGGTGGAATTCGGCACCCAGTGGGAGTTGGATTCGCGGGACGCGCCCAAGGATTGGCCGACGGGCTACATCGGTATCAACACCAAAGGCCCCAACGAGAAACCACCGTTGGACTACAAGACCGAAGTGTTTGAGCTGAACCCCAAGTTACAGGCCAAGGCGTTTGCCTTGTCGCAGAAAGTGGAGCTGACGGAAAGCAAGGAATCCGCCGCCTGGCGCAAACACTACCCCGCCGCCCCGGCCAACCAGCCGCCGCAAGTCACCCGCTGCGACACCCTGGCGGGCAACACCTGGTTTTCCGGCACGCGCCTGAGCGAACGCGCCGAGGTCTGGACCAAGCTGTTGACCGACAACAAAGGCGAATACTGCACGACCCAACAGGAAGACAACTCCACCTACGAAGCCCTGCTGCGCGCCAGCCGCGAAGGCCTGGTGGATATCCAGCGCCTGGCGGTGGTTCGTGCAGGCTCGGACTTCGACCGCCCGTACCCTGGCTACAGCGAAGTGGACAACCTGCTGAAGTACGCGGATCAGGGCGGTTTTGTACCGGCGCTGGAGAACCTGTACCGCACGGGCAACCCGCTGGTACAGGCGATCCTCAAGAACTGGTCGGTGTGGGAAAAAGGCGTTCCCGAGGCCTGACCGCCGGGATCAAGGCAGGAAGATGATTTTGTCTGCGCTGCCTTGATTCACCTCCTCATAACACTGCACCCCATCGGCCAGCGCCACTTCACGCAGGCCGGTGGGCAACGGCAACAGGCCCTCATCAAAGAATCGTCCGAACTGCTCCAGCATCACCGCGCACTGCTCGCAGTTGTAGAGCAACGAATTGATCCCCACCACCGAGCCCCCTTTGCGATACAGCGCCAGTGCAGGTAGTTGTACATGGCCGTCCACCGGCGCGGCGATGATCGCGATGCGGCCGAACGGTGCCAAACCTGCAACGGCCGCCGGCAGCCAGAAACCGGTGGTGTCAAAGATCACATCGGCACCGCCCTTGAACACCGCATTGACCTGCGCACCGAGCTCTTCCGGTCTGCCCAAGGCAATCGCTTCGAAGCCTTGCGCCTGCAATACCTCGACCTGCTCTGGTCGACGTACAGCGGCCAGCACCTGGGCGCCACGGATTTTTGCCAGGGCCAGGGTCGCGCTGCCCACCGCGCCATTGGCACCAATCACCAACAGGCGCGTGCCTTGGGTCACGCCACTGCGTTCCAGGGCATCCCAAGCGGTGGTATAGGGCACACCGAGGCTGGCGGCCTGGGCAAAACTCAAATGGCTGGGCTTATGCGCCACGCCCTTGGCCGACACGGTGAGGTACTGGGCGTGGGAGCCATCGGCGAAAAAGCCCAGGTCGCGGCCGGTGCCCCAGACTTCCTGGCCCAGCAGTGCCTGCGGCCCTTCCACCACCACACCGGCAAAATCGCGACCGGGAATGCGCGGCAAAGTGGTGTAGGGAAAGCGGCCGAGCACGTTTTTGACGTCGCTGGGGTTGAGTCCCGCAGCCTTGACCTGCACCAGCACTTCACCGGCGGCCGGCACCGGGGTGGCGACATCAACGAAGCGCAGGGCGGCGAGGTCGCCGGTGGCGGAAAATTGCAGTGCTTTCATGGCCAATACCCATCGAAGTTAAGAGAAAGATCAGGAGAACCAGGCGCCCACCAGCTGTCGGCCCATGGGCCAGAGCTTTTCACCCAGCAGCATGCCCATCAGGCCCACCAGGGCGATGGCCGGCGGTGCGGGCGAACGGAAATCCAAGGCGCCGTAGATCACGCCGACAAACAGGCCGATGGCGAGGGAAATCAGGTAGTTCATGGGGGCAGCGCCGTGTGGGTGGATGCGCTCAGTCTAGAGCGCTGAATCCTGAAGCATCGGCCAAGTGCTTCAGGATTTCGGCCAAACCCGTCAGCCGACGTACTGCGAAGGCGCCACGCCAAGTTCGCGGCGGAACATGTCGCTAAAACTGCTGGGGGAATAGCCGAGGGAACGTGCGATGGCACTGACCGGCTGGCCTTGGATCAGCTCCGCCACCGCCGTGGCCAATTGCACCTGGCGCCGCCATTCGGCAAAGCCCATGCCCAGGTTATTCTGGAACAGCCGCGACAAGGTACGCACACTGGCGCCGGCAGCTTCGGCATGCTGTTCGAACGGGACCTCCAGAGACGGCGCAACCATGACCGCCTGGCACGCGCTGATCAGCCGTCGGTCGGCGTCCACCGGCATGGCGATGCGGATCTGCGAGCGGCGCGCCCGCTGCAACTCCAGCAAAGCCAGGCTGACCACGGCGTCGTAATACGCCACATCGCCGTTATCGCCCTCGTCCACCAGTGTGACGATCAGCTCACGCAACAACCCACCGACTTCGATCACCTGCACCTGACTGTCCAATGTGGCCGCCAGTGCCGGGCGCAGGTAGATGTTGCGCATCTGCAAATCCGACACCACGCGAATCCCATGTTCCACCCCCGGCGGCAGCCAGACGGCGCGTTGCGGCGGCACCACCAGGGCTTCGCGCGGCGTCTCGACCCACATCACGCCACTCATGGCGTAGAGCAATTGGCCCCAGTCATGGCTATGCGGTTCTACGTACAGCCCACGCGGATAAGTACGCGCCAAGGGCTGCACGGGGACGGCGTGATCACTGAGGTCGGGAGGCGCAGCCAGGGCCATGATGTACACATCAATCAAGGGTTAGCCGCCATGGTAATGACCACCGTTCGACAATCCGAGTGAATTTTTACGGACCACGGAGATCATTGGCTTATACCGGCGCAGCTCGGAAGCGTGCGCTACAGGCTTGATCAAGGAGAGAGACCATGGATGCAATACTGTCGGTCAACGGCAAGGCCCGGATCGATTACACCCAGGACACCCTGTTCGGGCCGATTACCCGGCATGTCGAATGCCAAGTGAGCTTGCAACACCAAGCCGATGGGACGGTACTGAAAGTGTTTCAACCGCTGCCGGACGATCTACGTGACGCGCAGACGGTGGTGTTTGCGCTGGAGGGACGACGTACCCGTGGCGTGGTGAAGCATCGTCGACACCTGGCCGACCATAGCCTGCGGCTCGAACTCGAACATCAATAGGAGCCGGCTGGCCGGCTCCCCCAAGCACGTCAGCCTTTGGCGGACTTGGCGCATTCGCACCCGGTCGCCGCCGCACACGGCTCACCATGGGCATGATGCTCCGCACAGCCCTGACAGCAATAACCCTTGCCGTCCTTCATTACCGCGTCAGCTCCCAGCACACACTTGCAGTGTGGGCAGGCACAGGTTTTATCTGGCATGGTCAGACTCCTTTTTCATGGTCGTCCCGGTGCGGCGGGCGCCGGCACCTTAATGAGGGACTGCGGCCCGCCGGCGATGGTTCAAACCGTCAGTCGGCGCGGGTATTGCTGCGGTACATGAACAGCAGCGCCAGGGCCAGGCAGACCATCGCCACGATCCGCGCACCCGACAACTCAATCGCCGGATTGCCCAGCCAACCAAAGTTGTCGATCAACATGCCCATGCCCAATTGCCCGACGATCACCGCCACCGTCGCCACCGCCGTGCCGACGACAGGCACCGCGCCGACCATCACCATCATGTACACCACACCGAACAAGGCACCAGTCAGTTGCCACTTCGGCACGTCCAGCAGGCTCACCGCCTGGGCCGGCTCAAAGAACAAGATCAACAATGCGGTGACAATCGCCCCCACGCCAAAGGTC
Source organism: Pseudomonas sp. P7759 (assembly GCF_013386445.1). Taxonomy (NCBI): domain Bacteria; kingdom Pseudomonadati; phylum Pseudomonadota; class Gammaproteobacteria; order Pseudomonadales; family Pseudomonadaceae; genus Pseudomonas; species Pseudomonas sp. P7759. The sequence goes on along the minus strand of NZ_JACART010000034.1, from coordinate 28,306 downwards.
ACCAGGCTGCCGCGCAGCACGCCTACTGCCTGGCCCAAGCGACCATTGATGGCGGCCTGCACACTCAACACCGCACCTGCGGCCACTACCACTACCAGCAACAAAATCAGGTTCATCGCCTTAACCCCGCGCAATCAGAACAAGTGCCACCACAATCAACGCCAAGGCAATCCAGCGTTCGCCATTGACCCGCTTGCGCGCCGCGCCGAACCAGCCGAAATGGTCGATCAGCACGCTCTTGCCGACTTGCCCCGAAAGAATCGCGATCATGGTCATCGCGATGCCGATATGCGGCGTGGCCAGGGTCAGTACCACCACGTAGATCGGCCCCAGAAAACCGCCGATCAACTGCCAGCGCGGGAGCTCGGACAACGCCGGGCCTTTTCGCGGACCACTGAACAACAGCAGTAGAAACAGGATCGCCGAGCCCACGCCAAAGATGCTCAAGGTGGCCCACAAATGCCCGACCTGCACACCCAATGGCCCGAGCAGGCCGGCTTCAACCGACAGGCCCATGCCAGCCAGGATCACCAGCGGCAAAAGCAGTAGCCGCAGGCCGTTTTTTTTCGGTTTGGCTGGCGCCACGCCCTCGATGGAACTTGCTTGCATACATCACCTGCACATCAACAAAGGATTGGATGGCACGCATTATCCGGTGGCCGTTCTGTGCGATAAATGGGAGCATGCCAACAACACCTTTGCGCAAAACGCACAGCCTGGAGGCACGATGCAAGGCTTGAATGAACTGAGCTTCAAGGCGCTGCGCCTGTTCGTCGCCGTGCTGGACTTGGGCAGCTTCTCCGAAGTGGCACGCCGTGAGGGCCTGGCGCCCTCTTCCATCTCCCGGCAGATCCAGCTGATGGAACAGGCCCTAGGCCAGCAATTGCTCTACCGTCACACCCGCGCCGTCAGCCCCACCGAGGCCGGGCGCTTGCTCGGGCGACATGCGCGGTTGATGCTGGAACAACTGGAAGCCGCCGGCCAGGCGCTGCAGGAACAGGAAAGCGAGCCTAGCGGCCTAGTGCGCATCAATGCGCCGATGGTGTTCGGCCAGCGCCATCTCTCCCCCTGGCTGGGCGAGTTGTGCCGGCGTTATCCGAAGCTGCAACTGGATATTCAGCAAACCGACACCTATGTCGACCCGTTGCAGGACGGCACCGACCTGCTTTTTAGGATCGGCGTGCTCAACGATTCCAGCATGCAGGCGCGCATCTTCGCGCCCCAACGCTTTCGCATCGCCGCGAGCCCGGCCTACCTGGCCCGACACGGCACACCGCAGCATCCTGACGAACTGATCAACCACCAGTGCCTGGCCTACAAAGGCATTACCGGCCAGCAACGCTGGTTCTTCCGCAAGGGCCAGGGCGACTGGACTCCTTATAGCGTCAAGGGCCCGATCACCGGCAACCACGCCGACACGCTCACCTACGCCGCCGAACAAGGGCTGGGGCTGGTGGTGTTTCCCTCCTGGTTGATCGGCGACAGTCTGCGGGCGGGCACTTTGCAGGCGGTGCTGACAGAGTACGAAGTAGCGACGACATTGGAGCCCCAGCAAATTGCGGCGCTGTGGCCGGGGAGCCGGCGCCTGTCGCTGAAGGTGCGCACGGTGATTGATTATTTTGTGGAGTGCTTTGGAGCGGTGCCGTATTGGGATCGGTGACCTTTCCAAGTCGAGAAGAACGTCGCCATGAAGGAAATTTCCTTACAGAAATAGGTAGGTCCGTTCTGATTTTCCGGGCCAGTATTTCTGGTCTCTGCAGGCTGCGGCAGACTCTGACAATATCTTTTTGAGAGAGCTGCCATGGAATTCACTTACCCCAAAATATCGCGCGCTGCGCGAGCTGCTTCAGCCAGCGGTCTGGCCGTCTTTGATAGTGCACGTAGTTTTGGCTATATTTGGCCAAAATACGGAGATAACCACATGACGACCGTACCTCTGGGCGAAGCGAAAAATAATCTGTCGAAACTGGTTGATGAAGCTGCCGCCGGCAAGATCATTACCATTGCCAAGCATGGACGTGCGATGGCTCAGCTTGTGCCCGTCGGCAAATCCAAGGGTCGGAGAATCGGTGCAATGAAGGGCAAGCTCGTCATTCCTGAAGACTTCGATGCACCCTTGCCTGACGACCTACTGGATGCCTTCGAAGGCAACCGCTTATGAGAATGTTGCTGGATACCCATATTCTGCTTTGGACGCTGAGTGAGGATCCTAAGCTATCCAGCAAAGCCAGGAAGCTGATTGAGAACGCAGCAGAGATTTACATCAGCGCTGCAACATTCTGGGAGATCTCGATCAAGGTCGGCCTGGGGAGACTCACCGTCGATCTGGATGAAATCCGTGAGTACTGCCTGGAAAGCGGATTCGTCGAACTGCCCATCACCCCAGAACATGCGATCGCGGTCAAGGACCTTGAGCACCATCACAAGGATCCGTTTGATCGGCTCATCATTGCGACCGCCATCAGCGAGCCCATGAAGCTATTGACCGCCGATCCGCAGGTTGCCCAATACACGTCCCTGGCAATCCTGGTGTGAGTCGTCCCAATTGCTTCGGTGCGCCTACCCAAACACCCACTGCCCTATCAACCAGGCATTCGCCCCACTGATCACCGCAAACAGAAACCACGCCAGCAAGCGTGTCGGCAGCCGATTCACGAATGGCCCCATCAGTTGCTTGTCACCCGTCATGCGGATCAGCGGATACAGCGCGAACGGCAACTGCAGGCTGAGCACCACCTGGCTGAGGATCAGCAATTTGCCGATAGCATCGTCGCCCATCAGCCATACTCCCAAAAACGCAGGGATCAGCGCCAGGCCACGTGTGATCAAACGCCGCTGCCAGCAGGGAATACGCAGGTTGAGGTAGCCCTCCATGATCACCTGCCCGGCGATGGTGCCGGTAAAGGTGGAGCTTTGCCCGGAGGCGAGCAAGGCAATGCCGAACAGGATGCTGGCGAAGGCACCGCCGACCAGCGGGTCAAGCAGGTGGTAGGCATCCTGGATCTCGACCACCTCAGTGTGGCCGGTCTTGTGGAACGCTGCGGCGGCGAGCACCAGGATCGCGGCGTTGACCAACAGCGCCAGGGCCAGGGAGCCGATGGTGTCGATGCGCGCCAACTTGACCGCGTCCTGTTTGCTCGCCAGGTCCTTGCCGATCAGGCGGGTTTGCACGATGGAACTGTGCAGGTAGAGGTTATGAGGCATTACCGTGGCACCGAGGATGCCGATGGCCAGGTACAACGGCGCGGCATCGCTGATGGCCGACAGTGACGGCGTAAAACCACTGAACACGTCCGGCCAGTAGGGTTTGATCAGTACCAGTTCGATAAAGAAACACACGCCGATGGTAGCCACCAGCGCCAGCATGATCGCTTCCAAACGGCGGAAACCACGGTTCTGCAGGGCCAGGATCAGCAGTGTGTCGAAGGCGGTGATGACAATGCCGGTGGTCAGCGACACCCCCAGCAGCAGGTGGAATGCCAGGGCGCAGCCCAGCACCTCGGCAAGGTCGGTGGCGATGATCGAGATTTCCGCCAGCACCCACTGGGTGCGTGCAGACCGCTGGCTATAGCGCTCACGGCAGAGTTGCGCCAGGTCCTTGCCGGTGGCGATGCCCAACCTTGAACACAGGCACTGCACCGCCATCCCTGCCAAGCTGGCCAGCAGCACCACAAACAACAGGTTGTAACCGTAGCGCGAGCCGGCCTCGATGGCCGTGGCCCAGTTACCGGGGTCCATGTAGCCGATAGAGATCAGCAGCCCAGGCCCGGCAAACATGAGGATGCGCTTGAAGAACGAAGCCTTGGGATCAACGGCGACAGAACCCGCCACTTCCGGCGGGCAGAACGGGGCGGTGGCGATTTTTGGCAGGCTGAATTTCACGCGGTATCCCAGGCAAACACACAAGACAGAGGCGCAGCTTATCAGTCGGACGCAACCGTGCGCATCACCGTGTCCCGTGGCAGGTCGAACGCCTCGACCACTTGCACCACCAGGTCCATCTCCTGGTTCAGTGCTTCACGCTCCATGCGCTGGCGAATCACGCCGATCACCAGCACCGCCAGGGTGGTGATCGAATACGCAGGGCCGGAAAACGCGCGCACGCCGCTCACCACCAGCATCGCCGCTGCTACCGCCTGCCCCACCACCGGAATCGCCGTGGCCGCACCGCGTCGCAGGATAAAGCCGGTCAACCCGGCCAGCGCTGTACCGCTCAACGCAGTGGTGGCCGACCGGCCCATGTCAAAACGCCTGAACAGCCCCTGCTCCTTTTGCGCGGCAGCCTTGAGTTCCGCGTCGAACACCAGCCGGTCCGCGTGGCTGAGTTTGTCTTTGTACTGTTCGATGAGTTTTTCGGCGACCTGGGTTTCAAGGTCAGCCAATTCGACGGTATCGAGCGGCTCATCGAACTTGATACCCAGCCGCTGCACCACATCTTCGGCGATCTGGCGGTAACTCACGCCATGGCCTCGGGCGAGGTTCATAAAGGTATCGCCGCCCATGCGCTGCAACTCAAGGGCCAGCTTGAGCGGCTCGCGCACGCTGGCGTCTATGGATGCACTACGTTTTTGCGCCATCAACTCGGCGAGGAACTTCAACTCCTCAGGCCGCGCCTGGACCAACGCCGGGAACAGGTCCGCGTCCTCTTCGGCAAAACGCACGTCGGCGCTGCGCTGGTCGGAGCGGATCATGCCGCGCCGCTCGTGCAGCAGGTCGGTGTACTGCACCACCGTTTGCAACTGCGGCCAGTAGGCGGCGTGATCGAAGGTCGCCAGGTGCACATTAGTGACCTTGGCCTTGAGCGCCGGCGTTACCGGAATCGCATAGCGGCCGATGCAACGCTCGGTATCCGGTTTCAGGGCCAAGGCCCAGTCCTTGCTGGAGTGGCAATTGATCACGCGCCCTTTTAGCGGCGCGGACACGTCATCCCACGGGCTGGACGTGCAGATCGCCCCACCCATCAACAGCAGGTTGTCCAACGGCAGCTCGCGGGCGGTATCAGGGCTGGCCAGCAAACTCTTGACCAGGATGCGCGCACCCAGGGAATGGCCGATCAGGTTGATGCGCCGCACTTCAAGGGATTCACCTTGCAGGTAGGCGGCCAGCTCCGGCAGCAGGCTCCTGGCAACTTCATCTACCCGCGCCTCGACGCTTTTATAGTGGTCGAGAAAGTAGGCAATCGCCTTGCCCACGCCCACAGTGGCTGCACCCAGGCTGCCGCCGCCAAGCATCGCGCCGATCACGTCCTTGAACGGCGCGAACAGGTTTTCCAGGAAATGCCCCGCCGGCCAGAACAGCATCAGGTTGGTCGAGCCTTCGATACCCGCCAACTGTGCCTTGAAGCTGCCCAGCTGTTGCCGGTTGAAGAACGCCGAATAACCGTGGACATAGAGATTAAGCACATCACCCTCGGGCTCACCACACATCAGGAACGTGGGCTTGCGGGTGCGGTGCATTTCATCCCACTGGTGCTGCATGGGGCAATGACTCCTGGTAACGAGGGACGGCGATAGTAACAAAGGGCGGGGTTCAACGTGGTACCGCTGGGGGAAAAGGCACCGCATTGGCCTCATCATCCTTTCAAAACAGAGAGGCCGCCTTGGACTTGGCCAGGTAGCGCGCCGGTGAATCGCCCAGGTTGCGGCGGAACACTGAAGTGAACGCGCTGGAACTGCTGAACCCCAACTCAAACGCCACATCGGTGATGGACGAGCCATGACTGAGCCGCGCCGTCGCCTCCAACAGGCACACCTGCTGGCGCCAGGACACAAAGGTCATGCCGGTGCATTCACGAAAGTTACGGGTAAAGGTGCGCCGGCTCATGCTCGACCAATCGGCCATCTCGCAGATGGAGATCTTCTGCGTCGGCGCCTCAAGGAAACGCTGACAAGAACGGGCCAAGCGCGCTTCGGAGGGCAACGGCGCACTGAGGGGCAACTCGGGCATGGCGCCGATTTCATCGATCAACAGGGTCAGCACACAACGGTCGCGCACGCTGGGCGAGGCCGATGGCCCAATCGCCAGCGCCGCTTCCAGCAGATGGCGCAACAGTGGCGAGACGCCAAATACCTGGCAATAGTCCTGCAACCCTGCGCGCCGGGCCGCATCGTCGTCCAGGTAGGTATTAAGCATCACCACATCGCCGCGCATGTGCATCTCATGGGAAATCCCGCCCGGCACCCAGATGGCACGCTGCGGCGGCACGACCCAATTACCCAGGTCAGTGAACATTTTCAACGCGCCCGTGGATGCATACGCGAACTGCCCACGACGATGGGTATGCCGTGGAAACACCGTACCGGACGGGTACTCGCGCAGCGTCACCACCGCTTCGGGGCTATCGGGTTCGTAAGGGGAATAGGTGAAGGTGGGTGGCATGGCCCGATTTTGTCAAAGTATGACCTGACATAGCAAGCGGGCCACTACTCTGCCACCTAGAATCGTCGCTCCCCAAGTTGGGTTCATATCGAAGGGATATTCGGAAAATGAGTGTCAAAAACTACTTGGACGTACGAGTAGACGGCGCCGTTCTGATGGTGGGTCTCAACCGCCCGCAGAAGCGAAACGCCATGTCTCTGGAAGTCATGCACGAACTGCGCGACACCTTCACCAACATACCCGAGGGCATTGGTGCCGCGGTGCTCTACAGCACCAGCCAGCATTTCTGCACGGGGCTGGATCTGTCGGAAATCCGCGACCAATCGGTGATCGATAACGTCCAGGCCTTCCGCGAATGGCACAAGACCTTTGAACTGATCCAGTTCGGCAAGGTGCCCGTCGTCGCCGCCATTACCGGTGCCGCCATCGGTGGTGGCCTGGAAATCGCCACGGCCTGCAGCCTGCGCGTGGTGGATGACAGCGCCTTCTTCTCGCTGCCCGAAGCCATGCGCGGCCTGTATGTGGGTGTCGGCGCCTCGGTGCGCTTCCCACGCATCGCCGGCATCGCCCTGATGACCGACATGATGCTCACCGGCCGCACGCTCTACGCCAAGGAAAGCTATGAACGTGGCGTGGCCCAGTACCTGGTGCCGGTCGGCCAGGCGGTGCTCATGGCCACCGAGTTGGCGCACAAAATCGCCGGCAACCTGCCCATGACCAACTACGCAGTGACCCACGTGCTGCCGCGCATTGTCGATCAAAGCCAGCAGGACGGCCTGATGACGGAAGCCTTGATCGCCGCCGTGGTGTCTTCCGACATCCGTACACAGGATCGCCTGGCGGACTTCCTCGATCGCAAGAAGGACAAGATCCAGACCGCGCCAGCGGTGTAATTCCCGGTCGTGAACGTTGCCGAGCGCACCTCGGCAAACCATGGATGGCCTTCACAACTCACTCTCAACCCGGTGAAACCATGTTTCAGCACAGCACTCAAGACGATCTTTATCGCAGCAATGACGCGACCGATGAACGATTGATCAAAATCGAACGCAGCTGGCACAAACGCGCACAGATCAAGCTCGATTCCCAACGCCCGGATATCCAGCTAGACCTGCAGGCGCCGGACTTTCTCGAGGCCCTGTTACCTTTCGCCCATGATCCGCACTATCAGAACTACCCGCATGCCCTGAAGCTGCTGATCCTGTCGGCCGGCTGGGTGATCTACAACCAGAAAACCATCGCCATCGAAACCGAAATCATCTGCCCGTCCTGCATCGACCTGCTGCAGCTCGGCTCACGCCTGAGCTCCGCCAGCGCCGCGACGATTTCCGAAACCCTGGCAGATGAGGCTTATCACACGCTGTTTTCGATCAACATGTGTGAACTGGCGATCACTCAGCGCGGCATGCGCATCAAATGGCCGGAACTGGAACTGACCCGCCACTTGAGCCAGGCCCAGGCCACCCTGTCCGAGGCAGATTTCAAGGTCTACCGCCTGGCCTTTTCGCTGGTCTCGGAAACGTTTATCAGCGACTACCTGGCCGACCTCAGCGACGCGCCAGACATCCAGCCGGTGTTCCGCCACGTGGTGGCCCTGCACAAAAAAGACGAACTGGTGCACAAGCACATCTTCCCGCTGTTCGTACAACAGGTGGTAGGTGACTTCACCGCGCAGCAAACCGCCCTGTTCACTCGCGGCATCGCCAACTCGATCCGGATCTTCCCGATGCGCGAGATTTCGGCGTGGCGAATCATCCTGCCGCAACTGCTCGAAGTGTTCGGCGATCAATCGCTGCTGCTACCGACTCAATTTACCGAGACCGGCGAAGCGGACTACTCGGCCATGCCCGAGATCCTCAGCTCCATTGGCATACACCCCGAAGCGGTGCTGCCCGAGCAGGCAGTGATGAGCGAACCGGCCACCACCGTTTAAAAACAGCGTGCTGCTGACCAATACAAATTCAATAGAGTAATTGTCATGTGTGGATACATTGGCGTCTTTGCCAAACAACCTCGTGCGTTCAACCCGAACATGTTCGATGCCGCCCTGCGTGCCATCCACCATCGCGGCCCGGACAGTTCCAGCCAGTGGTTCGACCCCAACGGCCAGGCCGCCTTTGGTTATGTGCGCCTGGGCCTGGTCGGCCTGGGTAACGGCACCCAGCCTATCGTCGCCGACGAAGGCGACCTGGTGATGATGGTCAACGGCGAGTTCTATGACTATCAACGCATCCGCGCCGAACTGGAAAGCTACGGTTGCCGCTTCAAGACCTCGTCCGACAGCGAAATCGCCATGCACCTGTACCGTCGCCATGGCGTACGTGGCCTCAAGCAACTGCGCGGCGAGTTCACCATCCTGATCTTCGATCGCCTGCGCAAAAAGCTGTTTGCCGTGCGTGACCGGGTGGGCGTCAAGCCGCTGTACTACACCGAGCATGAGGGCGCCTGGTACTTCGCCTCCGAGATCAAAGCCTTGCTCGCCGCTGGTGTGCCCGCACACTGGGACCACGAAGCCTACGCCAATCGCGGTTTTATCCTGCGCGACCGTACCGTCTTCAACAACATTCGCAGCGTGAAACCGGGTTGCTGGATCATCGCTGATGAAAGCGGCCTGCAAACCGAACAGTACTGGGACTGGGACTTCCCGGATGCCCAGGCCACCGAACAGCGCAGCGAAGCCGAGATGATCGAGTCCCTGCGCAACACCATCGAAGAGTCCGTGCGCCTGCGCCTGCATGCCGATGTACCGGTCGGCGTGTGCCTCAGTGGCGGCCTCGACTCCTCGGCCATGCTGGGGATTGCCACCGAGCTGACGGGTCAGCCATTGCAGGCGTTCCACCTGTCCTTCGAAGGCGAGCAGGCCTACGACGAGCGCCAATTCGCTGAAGTGGCCGCCCGACATAACCGTGCCCACCTCAACGTGCTGTCAGTGAACTCTTCCGACATGGCGGATAACTTCGAAAATGCCCTGTGGCACGCCGAAATGCCCTTCGCCAACGCCCATAGCGTGGCCAAGTACCTGCTGTGCAAATACGTGCAGAACCAGGGCATGCGCGCCGTACTGACCGGTGAAGGTGCCGACGAAGTCTTCGGCGGCTACCCGCACTATCGTCGCGACATGGTGTTGTACAACCACGAAAACCAGGACCCGACGGCGATTGCCGAACTGACCCGGCGCCTGCATGCCAGCGAAGATCGCTACCTGCCCGGCGGCAAAAATGATGTGAAATGGGTGCAGGACGAACTGGGCCACGGCGTGTCCTGGCTGCAAACCCAGTCGGCGTTGTTCGGCCCCCTGGCGCAGCTGTACAGCGATGACTTCCGTGAGCGTTTCAGCAACACCGATGCCTATCGTGAGTTCTACGACCGCCTGAGCCCACGGGCGCTCAATGGCTGGGAACCGGTCAACCGTTCGCTGTATATGGTCGCCAAGTCCAGCCTGCCCAACGTGGTGCTCACCTCCCTGGGCGACCGCATGGAAATGGCCGGCAGCCTGGAAGGCCGCCCGCCGCTGCTCGATCACCAAGTGATTGAGGCCGCGTGCCGCCTGCCAGTGAACATGAAAGTGCGCGGCGCCACCGAGAAATACGCCTTGCGCGAAGCCATGCGCCCTTATGTGCCCCAGGCTGTGCTGGATCGCAAGAAGCAGTACTTCCGCGCCCCGCCGGCATCCGAAAGCCCGCAATCGAAGCTGTATGAAATGATCAACGATGTGTTGAGCGGCCCGGCATTGCATAACGTGCCGTTCTTCGATCCGCGTAAAGTACGCGCCTTGCTGGCAACCCTGCCAAGCTTGTCCACCGCACAGCGCGCCTCGGCAGATAACCTGCTGATGGAAATCGCCGGGCTGTGCCTGATGCAAAAACGCTTCGCCTTGAATTGACTTCCCGGCGGCACCTCGCGATTGCGGTGTGCCGCCTGACCCAAGGAGGGTCCATGCTGAAAAAACATCTGTCTCTTGCCGTGCTCGTCACCCTGGTATGGGGGGTCAACTTCCCCATCACCAAGCTCGGCCTGCGTGCCATCGACCCGTTTGTACTCACGGGTATCCGCTTCGCTCTTGCCGCCCTGCCCCTGGTGTTCTTTATCAAGCGCCCCGCCGTCAAATTCAGCTACGTGGCGGCCTATGGCTTTATCTTCGGGCTGGGCATGTGGGGCGTGATCAACTATGGCATCCAAGTGGGCGTGAGCCCCGGTATCGCCTCTTTGATTATCCAGCTCAGCGTGTTCTTCACCATGGGCTGGGGCTTTGTGCTGTTCAAGGAGAAAATCCGTGGCGCGCAAATGCTCGGCGCCGTGCTGGCCTTGATCGGCCTGGCGGGGATCATCTCGACCCAGGAAGGCAACCATGCGGTGCTGGGCGTCATGCTGATCGTCCTCAGCGCGGTGGCCTGGAGCGTGGGCAACGTGATCATCAAGAAATCCGGGGTCAAGGAGATCTTCTCGTTCATGGTGTGGGCCAGCCTGATCCCGCCGATCCCACTGTTCCTCACGGCCTGGTTGATGCACGGCAGCGCTGCGTTCGAAGGTTTGCAGGCCAGCCTCGACCTGACGGCGGTTTTGTCGATCCTGTTCCAGGTGTACCTGGCCACGCACTTTGCCTACTGGGGCTGGAACTCGTTGCTCAAGCTGTACCCGGTGTCCACCGTGGCACCGCTGTCGTTGCTGATTCCGGTGTTCGGCATCACCAGCTCGATGCTGATTCTGGATGAGCGCATTTCTACGCCGAACCTGATCTCGATCGGGATCATTATCGTCGGGTTGGCGGTGGGGCTGTACCGCAGACCAGTCAATCTAGCCCCCGTGGAACCGCAGACGATTGTCCATATGGATAGATAGTCATGGCATAAATTCGGGATTTTGTTCGCGTATTGAGTGCTTTAGCCTGGGTCCAGTCCTGTACTGAACCCAAGGAAATACCATGAGCACGCCTGAATTTTTTGTCACCCCCGGCTACGGCGATTACATGCGCGAGCACCTGCATTACTCGCAGGCGGTAAAAGTCGGTAATCGCGTGGAAACCTCAGGCCAAGGGGGCTGGGACGATGAGCTCCAGATCCCCGCCGACCTGGCCGACGAGATCGCCCAGGCGTTCCACAACCTGGAACGCACCCTCGCGACTGCCGGCGCCAGTTGGGAGCACGTGATTCACGTCAACTCCTACCACGTCGGTGGTTTCCCGCCCGAGGTCAACGAGGCGATGGTCAAGCACTACCGCCAGTACATGCCCCACCATGCGCCGATCTGGACGCAAGTCGGCGTCGAGGCTCTGGGGCTGCCGACCATGCGCGTGGAAATCCGCGTGACCGCGATCATTCCCTGACACCGAACCTGCGAATCACCCACTCGACAAACACCTTGAGCCGCGCGCTCTGGTGGCGATTGGGTGGATAGAGGATGTGCAGCGGCGTGGCTGGACGCGACCACTGCGGTAGCACACTGACCAATTGACCGTTGTCCACGTAGTACTGAACGATGGCTTTGAAATGCTGCCCGACGCCCAGGCCGGCGAGCAGCATTTCCTTGAGGCCGTTGCCTTCATTCGTGGAATAGGCGCAATCGCCCACTTCGATGCGCCTGTCGCCCTGTTCGAAAATCAGTGGCTCCGCTTTACCTGATCCGGCAAAAAAATAGCCGGCCTTGAGGTGGTTGAGCGCCAGATCCTCCGGGGAAACCGGCACACCTCGGCGCTCCAGGTAATCAGGGGCCGCGCAGGTCAAATATTCCAGGTCGCTCACCTTGCGCCCGATTATCGCCATGTCATCCAGCTTCCCGGCACGGATCACGCAATCCACACCCTCCCCCACAATGTTCACCGCGCGATCACTGATACCCAAGGCGATGGTGATATCGGGATACTCGCGATGAAAATCCACCAGCGCCGGAATCAGCAGGCAATTGGCAAACGACGCCGGGGCATCGACCCGCAGATGCCCGCGGGGTTTGAGGACTTGCCCGCGAATGGCGCTGTCCACTTCGTCCAACTCTGCGACCAGGCGCCGGGCATGTTGGTAATACTCCAATCCCTCGGACGTGGGCGCCATAACCCGCGTGGTGCGGTGCATCAGCTTGATGCCCAGGTGTTTCTCAAGGTCGGTGATCAGCTTGCTCACGGTGGAGCGCGGCAGTGCCAACTGGTCGGATGCACGACTGAATGAGCTGGTTTCGACGACGCGAACAAAGGCACGCATGGCAAGAAGTTGATTCACAAGGATGACCTTCTGGATAGCTACAAGCGCTTTCAGTAAGCAAAGTTGTCGATCTTGACCTGACCATCGGGAAACGTCGCAATAATCTCCAACTCGCCGCCCATCGCACGGATATAGTCGCGCAATGTGCTGATGTACATGTCGGTGCGCCGCTCCATCTTGGAGACGGCCGCCTGGTTGATGTTCAGTGCTTTGGCCAGGCTCGCCTGGCTCAACTGCTGGGCTTTGCGCAACTCATGCAGTGGCATTTCCTGCAGGTGCTGCTGAAACAACAACTTGGCTTCGGCACGGGACTCCGGCGTCATGCGTGCTTGCAGTTCAGCGAATTTCTTAGCCATGGTGACGGCCCTCCCCACCAGAATTCGACCTCCCAAAATATTCCACCAAAGGAATAAAAAATTCAACCTGTCAAAAAGCGTTTTACCTGAGTCTCAACCCACCCCGCTCAAAAACACAATTTTCGAAATGTAAAAAGCGCTCTAATACACCCCTGTTGATTGGCTTTAAAGATCCTGGAGTTCGCAATGCCCCATGAAGGCAACCTGTTACAAGCAGCCGTGGTGTTCCTGCTCGCCGCCGTGCTGACCGTGCCCCTGGCCAAGCGCCTGCAACTGGGCGCGGTGCTGGGCTATCTGTTCGCTGGCGTGATCATCGGGCCGTCGGTGCTCGGTTTGGTCGGCAACCCGCAAAGCGTCGCGCAATTTTCCGAATTGGGCGTGGTGTTGCTGCTGTTCATCATCGGACTGGAACTGTCGCCCAAGCGGTTGTGGGTGATGCGCAAGGCGGTGTTTGGCGTCGGCCTGGCGCAGGTGCTGCTCACGGGCCTGGTGATGGGCGTGGTGGCGTTGTGGCTGTTTGGCCAGTCGTGGAACAGTGCGATCGTGCTCGGTCTGGGCCTGGCGCTGTCGTCCACCGCGTTTGGCCTGCAAAGCCTGGCCGAGCGCAAGGAGCTGAACCAGCCCCACGGCCGCCTGGCCTTTGCGATTCTGCTGTTTCAGGACATCGCCGCGATCCCGCTGATCGCCATGGTGCCGTTGCTGGCCGGCAGCGATCACCCGACCACCGAAGCCCAGGGCCTGCAACATGTGTTGCAGATTCTCGGCAGCATTGCCGTGGTGATCATCGGCGGCCGTTACCTGTTGCGACCGGTGTTCCGCATCGTCGCCAAGACCGGCCTGCGCGAAGTATCCACCGCCACCGCACTGTTGGTGGTGATTGGCACGGCCTGGTTGATGGAGCTGGTGGGCGTGTCCATGGCCCTCGGCGCCTTCCTCGCCGGCCTGTTGCTGGCGGACTCGGAATACCGCCACGAACTGGAATCCCAGATTGAACCGTTCAAGGGCCTGCTGCTGGGCCTGTTCTTTATCAGCGTGGGCATGGGTGCCAACCTCAGCCTATTGCTCAGCTCGCCGCTGGTGGTGATCGGCCTGACACTGCTGTTGATCGGTTTGAAGCTGCCCTTGCTCTACGCCGTAGGCCGGCTGGTGGGTGACCTCAATCGCGAAAGCGCCCTGCGCCTGGGCGTGGTGCTGGCGGCAGGTGGTGAGTTCGCCTTCGTGGTGTTCAAGATCGGCCGCGATCAAGGCCTGTTCGAACCGCACCTGTACGACACCCTGGTCCTGACCATCACCCTCTCCATGGCCGTAACACCGCTGCTGTTGCTGGTGTGCCCGAAGCTGTTCAAGCCCAAGGTCAAGCCGGTGGAAATCCCCGAGGAATACCGCACCATCGAAAGCGATGCGCCCCGCGTGGTCATCGCCGGCATGGGCCGTATGGGCCAGATCGTAGCGCGGATCCTGCGTGCGCAGAACATCTCGTTCATCGCCTTGGACACCTCGGTGGAAACCATCGAGCTGACCCGCAGCTTCGGCGGCATGCCGGTGTTCTACGGTGACCCGCAACGCCCTGAGATCCTGCATGCGGCCAAGGTCGACCAAGCGGAATTCTTCGTGATTGCCATGGACGACCCGGAGATCAACATCAAGACCGCCGAGCTGGTGCGTAACCTCTACCCACACATGAAAATCATCGCCCGCGCCCGTAACCGCCAGCACGTGCACCGCCTGGTGGACCTGGACGCGTCACCGATTCGCGAGACCTTTTACTCCAGCCTGGAAATGAGCCGCCGCACCTTGGTCGGCCTGGGTTTGAGCCAGGCCCAGGCCGATGCGCGCATCACCCGCTTCAAGAACCACGACCTGCAACTGCTGGCCGCGCAACATGCGGTGTACGACGATGCCGCCAAAGTGATGCAAACCGCCCAGGAAGCCCGGGCAGAACTGGCGCGGCTGTTTGAGATGGACCGACTTGAGGAAGAGTCCGACAAGGTGTGAGGCTATGGATGAACGATTTTGCGAAAATTCTGACAGAATACGGCGCAATTTCGTTCACCCCTGGAGCGTTTCATGGCCACTTTCACCAAGACCGCCGTCCTGCTGGCCCTCGCGTTGGCCGCTGGCAGCGCATTCGCCGCTTCCAAGCCGACCACGCAAACCATCTCCACCTTGAATGGTAAGTTCACCTTCAACTTGCCCAAGGCCTACGCCGCCGACACCCTGCCGGCTGGCAAGGCTGAAGATGGTACCGCCGATACCCAAGGCACGATGTACGCCAACCAGACCACAAAAAGTGTGGTGATCGTCGCCGAAACCGTACGTAACGACGGGGTAACCATCGGCGATAACGACGCGCAATTCCTCGATGGCGCCGTGGCCGGGTTCGTCAAGGACCAGAGCGCAGCGCTGCCGGACTTCAAGAAACAAAGCGAGAAGAAACTGACGTTCAAGGGTTTGGGCCTGCGTCAAGTGGACAGCACCGCCACCCAAGGCGGCGGCAAGACGCTGAACTCCACGTTCCTCGGTGGTTCGGGTAATCACCTGCTGGTGATCCAGGCGATTTCGCGGGCGGATGATGCCAAGGGGCATGCGGCGTTGGTGAAGCAGATTACCGGCGGCAAATAACCCGATCTACCAAGCAACACATAACCAAAGTGGGAGCGGGCTTGCTCGCGAATGCAGTGTGTCAGTCACCGATGTTTCGACTGACCTACCGCATTCGCGAGCAAGCCCGCTCCCACATTTCTTAACGGTGTTTATTTCAGGC
Organism: Pseudomonas sp. P7759; assembly: GCF_013386445.1. Taxonomy (NCBI): domain Bacteria; kingdom Pseudomonadati; phylum Pseudomonadota; class Gammaproteobacteria; order Pseudomonadales; family Pseudomonadaceae; genus Pseudomonas; species Pseudomonas sp. P7759. Next base: position 12,617 of record NZ_JACART010000034.1, on the reverse strand, counting down.
TTTTTTCCAGCCAGGCTTTCAGGTCCTGCACTTCCGCCTCGCTGATGGTATGCGGCATGCCGGGATACCCATGAAACTCCGGCTTCAACCCCAACCCCGTCAACACCTCATTCGCCCGCGTCCCCGACACATAGGGCAGCGCCTGGTCCAAGGTGCCATGGCCGATAAAAATCGCCAATTTGCCCAATGACGCATCCGGCTTCAGTTCAGCCTTGAGCACCGGGAGCACGCTGCCGCTCAACGCCGCAATGCCGCGCAGCAGTTCCGGCCGGCGCAGGCCCACCTCATAGGACATGATCGCCCCCTGGCTGAAACCCACCAGGAACACCCGATCCGGTTGGGTGTGATATTTGGCGGTGGCTTTGCCGACAAAGTCTTCGATCAACTGGGCGCTGCGTTGCAGGTCCGCCGTCTCGCCATCGTAATCGCCGTTGCCGGGTATCTTGGTAAACCAGCGATAACCGTGGGAATCCACTGGCATTGGCGCACGGGCCGACAAGTAAGTCCACGTGGAGGGCAGCGCGTCCTTGATGCCGAACAGATCTTCCTCGTTGCTGCCAAACCCGTGCAGGAAAATCACCAGCGGCTGGTTGCGTGCATCACCCTGGGTTTGTTCCAGGTAAGACAGCGGCAAGTCCGTATGCAACCTCTCGTCGGCATGGGCGGTACCGACGACCAGCGTCAGCGCCAGGGCAACCAGTTTGAGCATGGGGCATCACCTCAGGGTTTACGTAACAGATAAGTGTCCATGATCCAGCCATTGCCCAGGCGCGCGGCCTTGCGCACCCGTTCGATTTCTTCTGCGACGTCACTGACTTTGCCGCTGATCAGGATCTCATCCGGTGTGCCCAGGTAGGCGCCCCAATAGATGTCCAGGTCTTGATCCGCCACGCTGCGGTAGGAGTCTTCGGCGTCGAGCATTACAACCAACGTGTCGGCATCACTCGCCTGCCCCGCCGCCAAACGGCGCCCGGTAGTGATCTCAACGGACTTGCCAATACGGTTCAGCGGTACTTTGTGCTGGGCAGCCAAGGCTTGCACACTGGTGATACCCGGGATCACTTCGAACTCGAACTCACTGCGGCCACTGGCAAGAATCGCCTGCAAGATGCGGATGGTGCTGTCGTACAGCGCAGGGTCGCCCCAGGCAAGGAAAGCGCCCACTTCACCGTCAGCCATTTCTTCGTTGATCATGCGTTCGAAGGTCTGCTGCTTGTCGCGGTTGAGGTCCTGCACGGCGGTGGTGTAGTCGATCTCGCCGCGAACCCGCTCGGGGCAATCGGCCTCGACGAAACGGTAGCCGGGCTCGGTGATATAGGTCTCGCAGATCTCGCGACGCAGGTCGATCAACTTGTCTTTGCTCTGGCCCTTGTCCATCAGGAAAAACACGTCGGTGCGGTTGAGCGCCTTCACGGCCTGCATCGTGATGTAGTCAGGGTTTCCGGCGCCAATGCCGATGATCAGGATGCGTTTCATGGGTTGCTCTCATTGCGGGGCGTGGATTTTGCCATGTTCACGTGCCTAGGCGTGAGTTTCCAGGCGCAGGCGCCAGACATTGTTGAAGCGCAGCTCGGTGGCGGACAGCGGTTCGACGTCGATCCTGTAGAACATCGACAGCGGAAACTGCATGGCGTGCCACATCGCGGCACGAATCACAAAGGGATGGGTGATGGCCACGACATGGCCGGGCTGGGATTCGAGGGTTTTCATCCACTCAGCCACCCGCAGGCAGATCTGCTCCACCGACTCGCCACCGTGGGGCGAGCACGTGGCGTCGGTGAGCCAGGTGTTCAGCTGATCACTCTTCAGCTGGCCGATGTCCTGGCCCCTCCACTGCCCGAAATCAGCGTCGCGCAACGCGGCCTCGATCACCCCGTCAGCACCGAACAAGCCTGCCGTCTGCCGAGCCCTGGCCTCCGGACCACATAACAGGCGCCGGGTTTTCTTGTAGCGACCAGTCAGCGACAACGCCTTGCCCTGCCAATCCATCGCCAACGCCTCGTCATCGGGAAAACGCCCCTGTTTTTGCAGAGGCGTGACGGCATGGCAAATGAGCGTCAAACGAGTGGTGTGCATTGCAGAGTGCTTGAGACCAAGAAGATAAGGTTCCAAGACTGGCGCAGTTAGCGCTGGGGCGCAACACAGAAATCAGGCTTGCCAGCCTGCTTTTCTGTGGGAGCATTAGACCTGAAAATCAAACCACTCGCGTCGTCCCTCAAACGTGCCAATGATCAACTCCACAATCATCCGCACCGCCTCCACATCTCCCACTTGCGCATTCACCGCCAGCCACACCTGCCGCTGCATGCTCTCGTCCAGCAACCCCGGCAACGCCACCAGGCCCCGGTCAAAACTGCTCATGTAATGCGGCAGCAAGCCAATGCATGCGCCACAGCGGATCATCTCCAACATCAGCGAATACGCGTGCACCTGCACCACCGCCGCCAGGCGCTGCTGCACCACCTGATTCCATGCCTGCAACGCGCCCACCTGCGCATCAGGTTGCCACTGCACCAGCATGTAGTCGTCAAGGTCTTCCACGCTGTCCGGCCGTGTGGTCAGCCGCGAATATCGCTTGGCGATATGCGGCAAGTACTGCAAACGTGCCAGGGCCTGTGGCGGCTCGGTGGCGAAGCTCGGGCCAGGCACCGGGCCGGCGGCGTCCGACAGCCACAGCACCACATCGACATCCACCGCTTGCAGCGACAACTGGCTGTCGATGGAAATGATCTCCAGGCGCACGCTGGCGTTGCGCCGCAACAAGGCGATCAGGTCACGCCCAAGGATGTCATGCAGGATCGGTTCGGCCACTGCCAGCCGAATCAACGGCTGCTCGGTGACCGGCAACCGCCGTTCATGGGCCAGGGCAATCAATTGGGCCTGCAACTGCTGGCCATCGCGACTGAGCACCAAACCACTGCCCTGGTAACTGAACAGCGAATGCCGCAGATGTTCTTCAAGCTGCGCCAGGCGCTTGCGTAACAGCGTTGCCTTGATATTCAGGCTGCGCGCCGCCTGCATGAAGCAGCCGCAGCGCGCACTCACCAGAAAGTAGCGCGCCACCTCCGGGTCGATCTCCTGGGCCAGGGCCAGCCAGCTACTGCGCCCCTCGGTCGGGGCGCGATAAGAGGACGGCCCCTGGGGGGCGGACGGTTCTAGAAATGCCATGGGAGACTCCCTGTCTTGTCTGTCTGTGCATCCAATGCGGGTTGACGCGGGTTACTCCAGCACCTTGTTCAGCTCGGCGCCGTCGATACTCAGGGTTGCGGTGTTGAGCATGCCTTCGAGGTAGGCCTTGGCGATCTGCTCTTGGCGCTGGGCACGCAGGGCCTGGGTCAGGCGCTCGCGCAGTTCGTCGAGGGTTGCGCTACGCGCCGGTTGCTGGCCCGTGAGCTTGAGTACATGAAACCCCGCCGCGCTCTGCACCACGTCCGACACGGCGCCGACCTTGAGGCGCGACACGACACTGCGGACTTCCGGCACCATCTGTTGCAAAGGCTGCATGCCCGAGTCGCCACCGCGTGCGGCGGAGTCGGTGTCCTGGGAAAACTGCGTGGCCAGGGCGGCGAAATCACCCGGCGCAGCCTGGGCACGACGGCTCAGTTCCTGGGCCTGGCGGCGCACGTTGTCGACGGTTTGCGGGTCATTGGTCGCCAGGAAAATCTGGCTCACCCGGTACAACGGCGGTGTCACCCATTGCGCCTTGCCACTGTCGTAGGCCTGCTGCAACTCAGCCGCACTCGGGTAGTCGGCCGGCACCTGGCTGACCGAGAGCATGTAGTCGCGAAACACGATCTGCTCGGCGGCGGCGCGGGTCTGCTGTTCCACGTCCGGGCGCTGTCGCCAACTCTGGGCGTCGGCCTGTTCAAGCACGGCCTTTTGGGCCAGGCGTGAACGGATCCAGGTTTCCAACGCGCCACGGTTGCCGCGCAATTGCTCGCGGGACTCGGCAGGCAGGCTGGCCAGGACGGTTTTCAGTTCCGTCAGGTCGATCTGCTGATTGCCCAGGCGCGCCACCGCCGGCCCGGCCGATACAGGATTGATCACCGGCGCCGGTTGCTGCGCCGCCACCGGGTCGCTGCCCGGCCTCAGGCTCAAGCCCACCGCCACCACCAGCAAGGCCAGCGCACCCGCGCCGACCATCAGGGTTGGTTTCTTCACAGTACCGGCGCCTCGGCTTCAGCCTGCAACTGCGCGGCCTGCTGGCTGTATTCACGCAGGTAAACGATGAATTCCTGCAACAGGCGATCCCACAGCTCCAACTGGCTGCGCAGGTGCGTGGCGCCAACGCCGGCTACCACCACGTCCATCTCCATCAACAGAAACTCGCCCTGCACCGACAACCGCGCAAAACGTCGCGATGCGTTCCACACTTGGGCCAGGCCTTCGGGCAATTCGCCCTGGATGCGCAGCGCGCAGCTGTAGGTGAAATCCACATACGTACCCTGCTCCGCCGCCGGGTTGCCGAAGCGCACCGCAAAACCGATGCCCTGGCTGGCGCTGAGCAATTGCACGATGCCATTTTGTTCAGTCTGATTGACCCGGTAACCGGCTTCCTGCAACAGCTCGGTGAGGCTCTGAGTGGTGACGCTGGTGATCAATTCGCTCATGGTGATTTCTTCCCTGTCGATCAATGATTGGCGGTTGCCTGGGGCGCATCGAAACGGCTCTTGTACAAATCGTCACCAAAGCCCTGGGCCAGTTCCTCGAACTTGACCCGCGCGCTGCTGGCGAAGGGCTGGCGGATACTCATCACCTCGGCCACGTCGATTTTTTCGTAGGCCGCGAGCAACTGCTGGGCCACGCCGTACATCTGTTGATTCTTGACTGAACATTGCTGCACTTGTGTGTCACGGTCGCTCAGTTGTGCCTGCAAGCGCGCACGCTCAGCCTCTTTGCCCTTGGCCAGCACCAGCAGTTCGTCATAGGCCTTCTTGAACTTGCCGATCTGCTCGTTGCTCGCCGTCACCTGGGCTTGCGCCTGGTTGTGCAGGCTTTGTTGCTGGCCGGCCATTTGCTCGGCCACGCCACGGGCCTTGTCCAGCTCGGCCGTCAGTTGTTTTATTTGCACCTGGGCCTGCTTGGCCTGGTTTTCGGCGGCAATGCGCGCAGCGCTGGCCTGGGCCTGTTCGCTTTGCAGGGCCTGCAATTGCTGGGTGGTGCTGCGCAGTTGCGTGCGCAAGCGTTCCTCCATGCCTTCAGCCGACGCTGCCGTGGCAACAAACACCAGGAGCAGCCCGCAGATTCGCGTGTTCATGTGGCATCTCCGTGCGCATCAAAAGCGCGTGTTGAGTTCCAGTTGCATCACATCGACTTCGAACGGCGCGCCGTACACTTCGGACGCGCTCAACCAACGCGCACTGGCGTAGATGTTCTTTTCGATGCCGTAGTTGGCGCCAATGAAATAACCCTTGGCGTTGGTGCCGCCCAGGTGAAACGACGAATCGTTGAAGCCATCAGGCAATGCGTCAGGCTGGATGTATTTGTAGCCGGCCAACACGTTCCAATCACCGCGCTTGCGCATTTCCAGCGCGCTGCCGAGGGTGAACGAGACCATCAGTGCATTGCCGCCACTTTCAAACTGGCCCTTGCTGTTGATGTTATTGACGATCTCGCCTTCGCTGCGCTTGAGCATCTCGCCCTTGTCGTAGGCCAGGTTGTGGATGAAGTTGCCTTGGGTGCGCAGCTTGAAATCGCTGGGCAGCTCGGCATCCCAGGCCAGGTTCAGGTCGAGCACGTCGAACTTGGATGCCAGGCCGACGAACTGCGGTTGCGGGGTCAGGCCCGGAGTGGCCGGATTCGGCGTGATGTCGCGCAGCAGGAACACGCTGTTGCCCTTCTGCATGAAGGCCAGGCGCGAGCCGTCGCTGTCACACGCCGGCTGCCCGGACCACGGCTGGCAGGCGCCGGAGCGCTTACCTTCGATATCGTCAAAGTGGTAGTAGGCCACTGCGCCCTTGAGGCTGTTTTCGCGGTTGATCTTCCAGTTGGCGCCGATCTGCCCGCCAAACAGCCACTTGGTCTCGCTGTCTTCCTTGTCGAAGCCATTGCTGCTGGCCGAGTCGGAGGTGTACTCCACCGGGAACGCACCCAAGGTGCCGAACAGGCCCCACTGGCTGTTCAGGGCGTGGTTGAAATTGGCGGCGATACCGTCGAAGTTCAGGTCGCCCGAATACATCATGTCCGTGGAGTAGAACGGGTTGGCGAAACGCCCGGCGGTGAGGCTCACGTCCGGGGTGGCCTTCCAGCTCAGGTAGCCCTGGTCGAGCCAGATGTCTTTCTTGCCAAAGCCGCCGCCCAGGGTCTGGGTGGTGGACACCGGGTTGTTGTCAGAGCCGGTGCCCACACGGATGCCGGCCGTCCAGTCGGGTGACAGCACCGCTTTCATGCCCAGGCGCGCGCGCAGGCGGAACAGGTTTTCGCGGTCCTTGGTGGTGTTGAGCAAAGGCGGCAGCTTTGTATTGGTATCCTTGTTGGTGTCGTACGGACCGCTTTCATTGAGCTTGGCGTAGTCGACGATCTCGTTGCTGTTGTTGCCCGAGAAGTAACGCGACTCGTCCCGCAAGCGGATATCGCCATCAAAGCTGATGCGCGAGACCCAGTCCGGGAAGGTATTGGGCTGGGCCCAGTTTTCCTGCTTGGCAGTGGCCATGACCTCGGCCTTGACCTGGTCGCGGATCTGATCCTTCACCGCCTGCGGCACGTATTGCACACGCACATCACCCGGCGCTGCAGCCGGGCCTGCGGCCACCACTGGCGCGGCATTGGCTTGGCGTGCCTGCTGGGCCTCTTTTTCAGCCTGGGCGATCAGGCCGTTGGCGGTGTCCTGGGTCAGCACGCCTTGCTGCACCAATAGGCGGATCAGGTTGATGGTGACGTTTTCCGAGGGTGCGACCGGGGCTGCAGCCGCCTGGCCGACCAGGGTCGCGATGACCATGCCGACCGCCAGGGTCAGTCGATTCACGGGGGAAATCATGTGTACGCAACTCCTGTAAAAAACCGTTGAAATAGGGTTTGTTCAATCCGGGCGCCGGCCCTTGAGCGACAGGCGCATGGGCAGCGTCAACGACGCCGGCGGCTTTTGTGTGGCGCGCGGTGCCTGGATCAAGGCGAGCATCTGCGCGTCGGTCTCGGCATCACCGCTGGACTTGGCCACCAAGGCTTTGGTGACCTGGCCTTCGGCGCCCAACCACAGGTCTATCTGGATCGAGAAGGCCTTCTTGCGCAGCTCAGGGTCTTCGCGCATCAGCCGCTGATAGGTGCCGGCCAGGTACTGCTTGTAGGTGCCCGTCCCCAACCCGCCGCCGCCACTGCCGGCCATGCCGCCGCCCTTGCCGGCGCCGATATTGAAACCGTCATTGCCGGACTGCGCGTCGCCATCGATCTGCATCGGGTTGGCCAGGTCTTCGTTAGGCGAAGGCGGCGCTTCCTCGGCGGGCTTGACCTCCTCGGGTTCGGGGCTCGGCACCGGTTCCGGGATTTTTTCTTCGACCTGGGGCTCAGGCTCCTTGGGCTTTTCCGGCGGTGGTGGCGGTGGCGGCGGCAACGGGATGATCGTCGGCACCTTCGGCGCTTCGCGGCGCACGCCGCTCATGTCATTGGCCCATTGCCACAAGCACCAGGCCGCCACGGTGCCCAGCAACAGGCCGGCACCCCACTTCAATGGGCGCAACGGCGGCTTCTTTTTCACGGGCAGCGGTGAGATCGGGATCTGTGCAGTCATGTCTCAGCCCTGACTCGGTTTGCCGGTAACCAACCCGACCTGGGACAGCTCCAGCCGACGCAGCAGGTCGAGCACTTCGATCACCTTCTGGTACTGCACCATCGCATCGCCACGCACGATCACCGGGAAATCCGGGTTCAATGCTTTCTCGATGCGCAGGCGTTCTTCCAGCTCGCCGAGGGTCACCGGGTAGGCGTCGAGGAACACCTGGCCACCGTCGTTCACGGAGATGGCCTTGGTCTTGGCCTCCGACAACGACACCGAGGCGCTGGCCTTGGGCAGGTGAATCTGGATGCCCGAGACCTGGGCGGTGGCGGTGAGGATAAACATCACCAGCACCACCATCAGCACGTCCACCAGGGGCGTGATGTTGATGCTGTCGACGGCGGCATCATCGTCATCGTCGTGGGAGGTATTTACGGAAGCCATGGCAGATCTCCTCAGGCCGGAACAGCGGCGTGATGGTCACGACGGTGCGCGGCTTCACTGTGCTGGCTCTCGCCGTGCATCTCCGCCAGGCGAGTGATGAACTCGTCGACAAACACACGCATGTCCGCGCTGACTTCCTTGTTGCGCGTGATCAGGCGGTTGTAGCCAAACAACGCCGGGATCGCGACAAACAGGCCCATGGCCGTGGCCAGCAGTGCCGCCGCCATACCGGGGGCAATCGCGTTGATGTTCACATCGCCGGCCATGGCCGTGCCGAGGAACACCACCATAATCCCCAGCACGGTGCCGAGCAGGCCGATGTACGGGCCGCCGGCAATGGCGTTGGACAGGGTCGAGAGTTTGGAGCTGAGCGCCTGGTTTTCGCGGGTGCGCACGCCGTCCATGGAGCAGCGGATGGCTTCGATGGTCGCGGCCGAGACCGACGAGGTGTCGGCGCCCTGGGCACGCCGGGTGCGGATCTCCTTGACCGCCACCAGGTACAGGCGCCACAGCGAAGAATGGGCCAGGCGTTCACCCAACTGGGCGTCGTCGGCGTACATCTCCAGGCGCGTGCCGATCTGCGCAAAATGCTCGCGGAACACCTCGTTGGCGCTGCTCACGCGGCTGACCTGACGGTTCTTGCGCAGCATGATGACCCACGATTGGAACATCATCGCCACCAGCACCAGGATGATCACCCAGGCATCCACCGGCACCGCGTTGAGCAAGAAGCCCAAGCTGCCGAAACCGAAGCCGGACTGTTCTTCATCGACACCATAGGCCACCAGTTTCGACTCGGCGCCCTGGGCGCTGGCATCGGCCAGCAACAGTGCCGCCGGACGCGCTACCTTGGACAGACGCAGTTCATCGATGGCCCCGGCAAACGGCAGGGGCGTGCTGCCCGCTTCCGGCAAATCGGCACCAATGGCCAGCTGGGAATTAAACGCCGGCAAGGCAACGGCCAGGATGGCGGTTTCGCGGCCATTCACATACAGCGAGACCTTGTCACCCTCGGCGGTGAACGCCAGGTGCTGCCATTGGCCGGGGTTCAGCGGTTGGCTCGACACGGCGCGCTGGCCGTCGACTTCCACGAACGGCATGCCTTGGTTCAAGCCCAGCAACAGGCTATGGGGGCCATCGCGGCGGGCAAGCACGACTTGTTCGCCACTGGCCTGGTCCAGGCGCAACCAGGCGCTGAAGGTGAACGCGCCACCCGCAGCGTGTTGCAGCGAAGGGCTGGCCGGCAACATCAGCGGTTGACCGCTGAACTGCAAGGCACGGCCGATCACACCGTCGATGCTCGCACCGGTGGCGTTCAACGCGGTGTTGGCGTAGGCCGTGGTGTCGCGGGCCGGTGTGCCGTTGGCCCCGTCAAAATGGTAGAGCGCGGTGTAGTTCGGGTCGAACGTCAGCTGGCCGTTGGCGGTGGCCGGGGCCTTCTGGTTGCCGTAGTACATCCACAGGTCCTGGCGCTGGCCGCCTTCGACCTTGGGCACATCGACCCAGATCAGCGCCATGCCCATCAACGGGTCGAAGCTTTCGATCTGGTGGTTGAACACGGTCTTGTCGTCGGCACTCACAAAACGCAGGTCGGCGCCGTCATCCTTGACCCCATCAAAGGTGAAGTTGCCCGTGTGCAGGCGCACCAGCAGCGCGGTACGGCCCAGGGCCTGGTTGATCGCGGCGCCTTGGGCGGTGGTGTCCACCGAAATCTGTTTGCGGTAGTGCCAGTCGTCCTGCCACCAGGCATGGGCGGTGGCCGGGAGCGTGAAGCCCAGGCAGATCAACAGGCTCAGGAATAGGCGTTGCATGGGTGAAGTCTCCGGAAGAAAAAGTCAGAAAGTCGCCTGCACACTGAAGTGCAGTCGCGAGTCCTGTTTCTGGGTGTTCGGTCCATTGAGCAGCGGGTAGCCCCAATCCAGGCTGCCGGACAACCATTTGCTCAAACTGGCGCGGGTGCCCAGGCCGACACTGGCCAGGCTGTATTCGTCTTCTTGCTCGGGCAGCGGGTCGTGCAGGCGCATGCGTGCCCCTTCGGCGAACGCGTAGAAGCGCCACTCCTGCACGTAACTGCCAAGGAACTTGGCCAGCGACGGCGTGCGCAGTTCCTGGGAGAGCAAGTACCCCTCATCCCCGGTGCGCTCCGCCGCGAGGTAACCGCGCACCGATGTGGCGCCGCCGGCGGAATACTGCTCGTTGGACACCAGCGGCCCCGACGCCAGCTGGAAGCCGCCCTTGGTTGCCGACTGCCAGTCGTTGGCGAAGGTGTAGGTGTAATTCAGGTCGCCCTTGAGCACGGCAAAACTGGCGCTGGCCTTGTAGCGTTTGTACTCGAACTCTTCGGCATCGCTGCCGTAGCCGAAGAACGCGCGAGTACCCACCACCAGGTTCAAGCCCAGGCCCAACTGCGCTTGTTCGGTGTAGCGAAAGCCGTTGTAGCCGAAGGTGAATGGCGCGTATTTGAGGGGCACCTGGTCGCTGCTGGAACCGAACTTCATCTGTTCGTCGAAATCCTTGAAGTCCACACCAAACGAGAACGAGTTGGCCCAGTTGCCCGCCGCCGGCAGGTTATAGATGGCCGACACGCCATAGGAATGGCCCTTGCCCAACACGTTGCTGCCGCCGATGGTGGCGATGTTGCTGTCGGACTGGTAACCGGAGAACTGCAAGGTCCAGCGCTCATCCAATGGCGCGCTGTAGGAGCCCGACCAGACCTTGGCATTCTCGGTGTCCTGGGGCGCGGTGAAGTAGGTCAGGGAAATGCTGTGACCCAGTTGCCAGAGGTTGTCGTACCCCAGGGTCGCCACCGAGCGCAGCTTTTCGGTGTCGGCGCTGTAGTCGTTGTTCAGGCCGATACTGGCGTGCCAGGGGTTCTGGTCTTCCACCTGCAAATCCACATCCATGGTGCCGGGGCGTTGGCCCTCGCGCACCAGCGGCGTGACCTGGCGCCCAGCGCCGCGATTGAGGCCCGCCAACTGGGTTTGCACCGTGGCAAAGTCCGGCACCGCGCCCTCCTCCAGGGCCGGCACCTGCTCGCGGATTTCCACCGGCGAATAGTGCTTGGCACCGACCACGCGCACACGGCCGACCTTGGTCTCGCTGACCTGCAGGTAGACGATACCGTCATCGACCTTCTGCTCCGGCAACTCGACAAACACCGACTGATAGCCACGCGACTGGTAGATCTTCTGCAACGCATCGCGCGCGCCTTCGATATCGCCCAAGGTCTTTTGCGGCCCCAGGAACGGATACACCGCCTCCTCGATCGTCGCCGCATCCAGCACCGTATTGCCGCGCACGAAGTACTCGTTGACGTCGACCTTACGCGCACCCTCTTCCTCCTCGGCCAACACCGGTTGCGCCAGGCTCCCCAGCGTCACGCAACACAGCGCCAACGTTAATTTGAACAGATGCTCCACACCGCCCCCTGACTGTCTGATTTTTTGCGCCGTCGCCGCAAGCCCGGCGTGCGGCCTGCTCAATTGCTGGTGATCGAAGTGCTGCCGTGGCGTGCCAGCCAGGTGTGCAACAGGGCGAAGTTCAACGAGAACTCCGGCATGTGCAGCAAGGCGCCACAAAACACGTCACCAATGATTTTCTGGATGAGTTGCACCGCACGCGGGTTGTTCAGCAGCGTGGCGATGTCGCGGGTCAGTACGTGAATGCTCCAGACCTTTTGGTTGAGATCCAGGCCGACGAACCAGCGAAACAGCAGGTTGTAGTTCAGCTGTTCATGCAGCTGTTGTTCGCTGGGCACCGAGTACAGCAGTTGCAGCAGCAGGATCTGCAGCACGGTGTGCGGGGCGATCGACATCGCGGGTTCGGCGGTGAGCCAGTCACGGTGCTGGTCGAGCACTTCGTCGATCTGTGGGCGCAGCAGCACCAGGGAATGGCCTGCCGGGATGTAGCTGGAGACTTCCTTGCGAGCGCCTTGCCAGTCTTCCTGGGAGACGATCCAGACCCAGGGTGCGCCGTAGCGATAGACCGACACCGGCTTCTTGCGCGCGGCTTCGACGATCTTTGACAGGCGCTGGTCGAGCTCCTGCATGCCGACTTTCGAGTAACGTTCCATAGTTCCCATCGCCCCACTCCTGGCATCCTGCTTGCGGCTGAAAAGCCCAACGTTCTGGTGGGCTCAAGCGCGTTACACAGAGGAGACGGGAGTGGTCGGGGGCTACCGAACTTTTGTCATGAAAGCTTCATTTTGGATTGGGTGGGGGGCAATTCTTGGTGGTGTGTATATCCGTTGTTTAGGTAACGGCTGCTATTGGTTCCGCCCTTACAGCGGGCTACTTTGGAAAAGCCCCACAGTAACCAAAGGGGTCTTTCCCCAACACCCGGTACCCAGCCCAGGCTCGGTATACCCGTAATTCGACAGTGATTTGGGGGGCCGCCGCCAAGTGCCCTCCAACGCGCGGGGCGCCTCAACCGGCATCCCTGCCGGTTTATCCCCCAAATCCCTGCC
>NZ_JACART010000033.1:0-29041 GCF_013386445.1 Pseudomonas sp. P7759 | reverse complement strand
GCCCTACCCAGCTCAGATTGCCCAATGTCCCCGACCAGCACCGCATCACACTCTTTTTCCCGCCGCTTCTCCGTCGCGCCGATGATGGATTGGACTGACCGCCACTGCCGGTTCTTCCTACGCCTGCTCTCCAAACACGCCCTGCTCTACACCGAAATGGTGACCACCGGCGCAATTCTTCACGGCGATCACGAACGCTTCCTGCGCCACAACGAAGCTGAACACCCTCTCGCCCTGCAATTGGGCGGCAGCGTTCCCGCCGATCTGGCCGCCTGCGCGCGCATGGCGCAGGCGGCCGGCTACGACGAGGTGAACCTGAATGTTGGCTGCCCCAGCGACAGGGTGCAGAACAACATGATCGGCGCGATCCTGATGGCTCACCCGGCGCTGGTGGCCGATTGTGTGAAGGCGATGCGCGATGCGGTGTCGATTCCGGTGACGGTGAAGCACCGCATCGGGATCAATGGGCGGGACAGTTATGCCGAGTTGTGTGATTTCGTCGGGACGGTGAAGGACGCGGGCTGCACCAGTTTTACGGTGCATGCGCGGATTGCGATTCTGGAGGGGTTGTCGCCCAAGGAGAATCGGGACATCCCGCCGTTGCGCTATGACGTGGCGGCCCAGTTGAAGCAGGACTTCCCCGAGCTGGAGATTATTCTCAACGGCGGAATCAAGACGCTGGAGCAGTGTCATGAGCATTTGCAAACGTTTGACGGGGTAATGCTGGGGCGCGAGGCTTATCACAATCCGTATTTGCTGGCGGAGGTGGATCAGCAATTGTTTGGCAGCACGCAGCCGGTGATCAGTCGAGCCGAGGCGCTGGCGCAGTTGCGGCCTTACATTGCCGAACATTTGGCCGGAGGCGGGACGATGCACCACATTACCCGGCATGCGCTGGGGTTGGGCACGGGTTTTCCGGGGGCGAGGAAGTTCAGGCAGTTGCTGTCGGTGGATATTCATAAGGCGAGCGATCCGCTGGCCTTGCTGGATCAGGCGGGCGCGTTACTGGAAGGGCGTTGATCCGGTTGAACCTGCTGGCCGTTTTGCCCTCCTATTTAACAGCCAGACCTGCCATTCAAACGGCTGTTTTCAGGTTGTTGCCCTCGCAAACGATCGAACGCATTTGCGCCCTTGAGCGCCTGCCGGCGCTCGGGTAATGTCATCAGACCCATAGGACAGAGCACGCACATGACTTCCAAGCTGGAACAACTCAAGCAATTCACCACTGTCGTTGCCGATACTGGCGATTTTTCCACCCTCGCCAAGCTCAAGCCGCAAGACGCCACCACCAACCCTTCCCTGCTGCTCAAGGCTGCGTCGATCCCTGCGTATGCCAAGCTGCTGGATGAGGCCGTGCAAGACTGCAACGGTGACGTGGGCCTGGCCAGCGACCGCTTTGCGGTGGCAGTGGGTCAAGAGATCCTCAAAGTGGTACCTGGGCGTATTTCCACTGAGGTGGATGCCCGCCTGTCGTTTGACGAAGCCGCTATTCTCAAGCGTGCACACCGTCTGATCGACCTGTATGACAAAGCTGGCGTTGGCCGCGACCGCGTGCTGATCAAGATCGCTTCCACCTGGGAAGGCATCCGCGCCGCCGAGCAGCTGGAAAAAGAAGGCATCCAGACCAACCTGACCCTGCTGTTCTCCTTCGCCCAGGCCGTGGCCTGCGCAGAGGCCGGTGTGTTCCTGATCTCGCCGTTCGTGGGCCGTATCTACGATTGGTACAAGAAGGCCAATGGCAACGACTACACCGGTTCGGATGATCCGGGCGTGCAGTCGGTGACGCGCATCTACAATTACTACAAGGCCAATGGTTACAAGACTGTGGTGATGGGCGCGAGCTTCCGCAACCTCAGCCAGATCGAAGAGCTGGCCGGGTGCGATCGCCTGACCATTAGCCCGGACCTGCTGGAGAAGCTGGCGGCTGACGAAGGCACGCTGGAGCGCAAGCTGTCGCCAGGCCATGCCGGTGAAGCCCGTGTTCACCTGACTGAAGCGCAGTTCCGCTGGGAGTCCAACGAGGACGCGATGGCGACTGAGAAGCTGGCCGAGGGCATTCGTCAGTTTGCTCGGGACCAGGAAAAACTCGAAGCGCTGTTGTCCGCCAAGCTGTAAAGCAGCCACGGCAAAAAGGGCGGTCACCCTCACGGGGACCGCCCTTTTTTATGCTTCGAATTCGTCTAGATCAATGCCGCTCCAGCGCATTCACCAGGTCGTGGAACGCTTCGCGATTGGACTCGTTGAGGCCCATCAGGATCTTGTGCGCTTCCAACACCTTGACCCGCACCACTTCCTCGGACTGGTCCTGGGACGGCAGGTCGGTCAGGCATTCCGGGCACGGAATCGGGCGGTCAACGATGTTGAACACCTGGTCGAAGCCCATGGACTGCAACAGACGCGTGATGTCTTCGTGGGTGGTGACCACAGTCGGCAGCAGGCCAACCTTCTGCCGAGACAGAATGGACAATTTGGCCAGCAAGCCAAGGGTGGTGCTATCGATGCTGCGGGTTTCGGTCAGATCGATCACGATCGCCGAGAAATTCAACGCTGTGAAGATCCGCTCAATCGTCGCATCCAGCGCCGAACACAAGGTCAGGCGCACTTCACCGACAAATTTCAGGACGAAGGTCCCGTCTTGCTCGGCGAATTGGATTCTTCCGGTACTCATCAAAGATTCCTGCTCAACACCAATAGGGCGATATCATCCGGCATCTCCCCTAGCGTGGCCAATCCAAAAACCTGCCGCAGGCCATCCAGGCTGCCGCCCGCCGACTTGACCTTTTGGGGCAAGGCGGCTTCTTTCTCTTTGAGTGTAGGCTCTGGAAGAAGGTCCAGGATGCCGTCTGACATCAGCGTGAGGCTGAACGTCGGCGGCAGTTCCAGGATATGGTCTTCATAGGTGGCTTCATTGAACAAGCCAACCGGCAGACCACGCCCTTCCAGGTAACGCACACTGTCAGGAGTGTATAAAACCGGCATCGGCAGGTGACCACCGATGCTGTAGGTCAAAAGACCGGTTTCTTCATCAATCACGCCGCCAACCATCGTTACGTGCTTGCCCAGCTTGCAGCTGATCAGGCCCCGATTGATGTGGCCCAGCACCTCGGAGGGGGTGAACTCCGGCAAGGTGCCATTGCGCTTGGATTCGAACAGCAACCGCGTGGTCATGAATTTCAACAACACGGTGACAAAAGCAGAGGAAGCACCGTGGCCGGAAACGTCCGCCAGGTAGAACGCCACACGTCGCTCATCCACACGGAAGTAATCAACAAAATCACCCGACAGGTACAACGACGGGATGATCTGGTGGGCAAACTGGAAGTCGTCGATGGTCCAGGGGCTAACCGGCAGCATGTTCATCTGCACCTGGCGACCGGCATTCTGGTCTTCCTGGAGCAGGTTGAGGCTGGCTTCGAGTTCGCGGTTGGCGGTTTCGAGCTTTTCGCGGTAGCGCTGGTTCTCCACCAGCAGGCGTGCACGATCCAGGGCACGGCGCACCGAGTGCTCCAGCACCGCCAGGTCTTCCAGGGGCTTGATCAGGTAGTCGGCGGCGCCCAGGCGCAAAGCCTCGACAGCATCGTTCATCACCCCGGCACCCGATACCACGATCACCGGTGTCTGCGGGGCGAGCTCAGTCACCTGGCGAATCAGCTCCAAGCCGCCCATCTGGGGCATGCGCAAGTCGCAGATCACAAGGTCGGGCTGGTCGCGCTCGAATACCTGGAGACCCTGTTGGCCATTGCTGGCCTGCAGGACGCTGAAGCCACTGTCTTCCAAATAGGCCGCGAGGCTCGCGCGCACTACTTCGTCGTCATCGATTATCAGCAGCGTGGCACTGGTTTTTTGCATGTGGGCAAACGGCGCCAGAATTAGGTTGGCGTAGGTGGCGCGACAATGGCCGGGCTCACGTACTGGATTCGCTTTCTAGCCTCTCTGTCCTACAAAGCATTGGGATTTCGCCCATGCACAACGGTAAAGCAGAGGTGCCCTTCTAAGGCGCAGACGGTACTCCCATCCGTCAGGGGTTTCAAGCTCATGCCGATGGTCGCCGGGCGTCTTTACACCGCAAATCACCGGGAGTTATAAGAACAGGCACGACCACAACACAAAGTAAGGATGAAGCCCGTGAGCGAACACGAGCGCGACTACGCCGAAAAACGCGATTTCATCCGCATGCGTGTGGATGCAGACGTATCCCTGATCCATGCAGGGCAAGAGATTGCCGGGGTTTGTGTGGACCTTTCCAGTTCCGGCATGCAGGTGCAGGCGCCTCGCCAGTTCAACGTAGGCGACCTGCTGACCGTGCGCATCGATTCGGAGCACGCCGCACTGAAGGGCCTGGAGGCCGATACCGAGGTGGTGTGGGCCAAGGCCAGGGGAGAAGACCAACACCTGGGCCTCAAGATCCTGAAAATGCGTTGAATCCCACGCACAAAAAAGGCGACCGCTGAGGTCGCCTTTTTCATTTCAAAACGTCACGGCTTAGAAGTCGTCGACGACCTTGCCGTCCTTGACCTTGAACTCGCGGTTCTGCAGGTAAGCGTTACGAATGAAGGTGTACTTGTCACCGGTGATCAGCTTCTCGCTGTCGAGCAGGCTGGCACGGGTGTCGACGATATTCAGACCAAAAGTGCTGTTGCGCCAGCCGATATCGTTCATGTAGCGGTACGGCTGGGTGTAGCTGTCCACGTATTTGGACGGCGCATCACGCAAGGTGCTTGGGCCGAGCAGGGGCAGCATCACGTAAGGACCGCTGCCGACGCCCCAGTAGCCGAGGGTCTGACCGAAGTCTTCATCGCTGCGTTGCAGCCCCATTTTGGTGCCGACATCGATAAAGCCCAGCACGCCGAAGGTGGTGTTGACCAGCAAACGCGCGGTGTCGACACCGGCGTTGTGCGGCTTGAGCTGCAGCACGTTGTTGGCCAGGTTGCCTACGTCGCCGATGTTGCGGAAGAAGTTGTGAATGCCATCCTGCACGAACTGCGGCGTCACGAACTGATAGCCCTGAGCCAATGGCTTGAGGGCATAGGTATCTACGGTGTCGTTAAAGGTGAAGATCGGGCGGTTGACGCTTTCCCATGGATCATCTTCCGATGCAGCCTGTGCGGCGAAAGGTGCCAACAAGACAGTGGCACACACCGACAGCTGAGCGAAGTAGTGGCTCCAGCGCATAGCTTTTGCTCCTTGAATGGTCTGTCATGGGCGCTATGCCCTGAATAAGGCCGTCAGTATATGACGGAAGTCGCCAATTAGGCAGCAACTAGGAAACGCCATAGCAAAAATGGACAATTTTCCTACAAATAACAATTGTGTCATCGACTTGTCATCCTGAGTCGATAGCGTTAGAGCTATTTCAGGGATGTCGACATGCCTCACGCCGAGATAGCCATCGCCAGCGCGCCCACCTTGACTGCCGTCCTGTTTGGCTTGAGTGGCTGCCTGGTGGACTTCGGTTCCCGTGCTCGCACCGACTCGCCCTCCCTTGAATCCCAGGCTACGCCCGGCGCCCTGAACATCCTGCGCAGTCTCAAGGAACAAGGCGTCCCGTGCGCCTGGCTGGATGAACTGCCTCCCGCCGTCACCACCCCGCTGGCCGCCACGCTGCCTGCGTGGGTCAAGGCGACACCACCCTCCTCCATTCGCTGGCCTGCGCCCCACGCCTGCTGGCAAGCCTTGATGCAACTGAACATTGAACGCCTGGAAGGCTGTGTATTGGTCAGCGGCGAACCGCGCTTGCTGCAATCCGGGCTCAACGCCGGGTTGTGGACCATCGGCCTGGCCTCCTGCGGTTCGCTGTGCGGCATGGCGCCGGAGCAATGGCAGGCGCTGAGCGAACCGGAACGCGAGCACAAGCGCGGCAAGGCCACCGTCGCCCTTTACGGGCTGGGTGTGCACTCGGTGATCGACCACCTGGGCGAACTCGGCACCTGCCTGGCCGACATCAGCCTGCGCCAGCTCAAGGGCGAGAAGCCCTGACACGGATCATGCACAGTCGACGCCAGTGGATTAATCTACAGGTCAGCCCGTAGACCTTTCTCGGCGTGCCGCGGTCTATGCCAGTGCCTATCGATAAAAGGAAACACGTCATGCCTGATCGCAAAAAACTGGAAGAACAGGTCGAAATCCTGCGCGGGCAGTTGGAACAGGAACCGCCGCTGTCGGAAGAAAAACGTGAAGCGCTGGAAGCCTTGATTGCCAAGTTCGAATTACAACTCGAACTGGAGCCGGCCACTCAAACACCGAGTATTTCCGACGATGTGAATCAAGCGGCCATCGAGTTCGATGCCGAGCACCCGGTGATTTCCGGGACCCTGCGCAATATCATGATCACCTTGGGCAATATCGGGATCTGATAGCAAAAAGCCCCGCAATCGCGGGGCTTTTCAATGTTACTGACGAGCCAGGCGCACGTTCTGGAACGCCACATCCTCAGTACTGCGATACGGGTTGATATCCAACCCACCCCGCCGCACATACCGCGCGTACACCGTCAACTTTTCCGGCTTCAGCAAGCGCTGCAAGTCCAGGAAGATGCGCTCTACGCACTGCTCATGGAAGTCCGAGTGCTGGCGAAAACTCACGATATACTCCAGCAGGCTGGCGTGATCCAACGCGTGACCACGGTATTGCACCACCACACTGCCCCAGTCCGGCTGGCTGGTGACCGGGCAATTGGATTTGAGCAGGTGACTGTGCACGCTCTCCTCGACAACGCGCGAGTCATCGCAACGCAGCAGTTCCGGGCGCGGGTGCTCGTAGTTGCTGACGCTGATATCCAAATCATCGATGCATACACCCGGCAACGCCATCACGCCTTCGGCCTCGATCTCGGCCAGGCTGCGGATACGCACGCTCACAGGCGCACCGGCGGCAGCGCTGAGGTCGGTGCGCAAGGTGGTTTCCAGGCTGGCTGCATCGGCAAATGCGGTCTGGTTCAGCGAGTTGAGGTACAGCTTGAACGACTTGGACTCGATGATGTTCGGCGAGTCGGCCGGGATGCTGAACTCACCGATGGCCACCACCGGCTTGCCCGACGGCAGCAGCCAGGACAGTTCAAAGCAGTTCCAGAAGTCCACGCCCTTGTACGGCAGGGTCTCGGCGCTCAGGCCCAGCTCGGCCCACTTGGCGGCACGCGGGATCGGGAACAGCAACGAAGGTGTGTAGGTGGAGATGTATTCACTGGACTTGCCCAGCGGCGAATGTTCGGCTGCGGGATGCATGGCGGAAACCTGGCTAAATAAACCGCGCCATTCTACCAGCCTTTGCCCCCGTGCCTAAGCGCCAGCGGATCAATCGACGTTGAGCTTGCCGACCATGCCCGCCTGGTAATGCCCCGGAAGGTTGCAGGCAAACTCCAGGCCCGTTGCCTGAGTGAACGTCCAGGTCAGCTCGGCGGTTTTGCCCGGCTCAACCAGTACGCTATTGGGATCATCGTGTTTCATCGCACCGTGGCCCATGGCTGCATGATCCATCTTGCCCATGCCCGTTGCCGTCAACATGCCACTGGCCTGCATCTGCAACATTTCCTTTTGGTGTTCGGCATGCATCGCAGCGTCGCCCAGGTTGAATTCGTGGAGCAACTGGCCTTTGTTGACCAGTACAAAGCGCACGGTCTCACCGGCTTTCACGTCCAGGGACTTGGGCGAAAAGGAAATGTCCTGCAACGTTACTTCCACGGTACGCGTGGCTTTGCTCGCCGGCGCCGCCTCGCCAAAGGCATAGGTGTGGGCGGCATCGGCCATCGCATCAACACTCAATGCCAACAGGCAGCCCGCCAACAACAGGGGTGTACGCAACGCCATCGGTCTTCTCCAAAAATAGATAAACAGCTTGGGCAGCACTCTAAGATTGCGCCGCTGCCAGCCAGCTGACTGCTAGATTACAACTTTGTCAGGTTGCTCCCCTGCCCTGGCACCCAAGGTATAAAGCCGTCGTCCATCGTTGCCAAGAGCTGCCCATGAAACTGCTGATCGTCGAAGACCAACCCAAAACCGGCCACTACCTGCGCCAGGGCCTGGCCGAGGCGGGTTTTACCACCGAACTGGTGGCCGATGGCACCAGCGGCCAGCACCTTGCGCTGACCGGGGACTACGACCTGTTGATCCTCGACGTGATGCTGCCGGGCCGTGATGGCTGGCAGATCCTCCAGGCCGTACGCAGCGCCGGCAAGGACATTCCGGTGCTGTTCCTCACCGCCCGCGACGCCGTGGAAGACCGCGTACACGGCCTGGAGCTGGGCGCCGACGATTACTTGGTCAAGCCCTTCGCCTTTTCCGAACTGCTCGCCCGCGTGCGCAGCCTGTTGCGCCGTGGCAGCAGCACACCGCAGGAAACCGCGTTGCAACTGGCCGACCTGCGCCTGGACCTGATCCGCCGCCGCGTCGAGCGAGACGGCCAACGCATTGACCTGACCGCCAAGGAATTCTCCCTGCTGGAACTGCTGCTGCGCCGCCAAGGCGAAGTGCTGCCCAAATCGCTGATCGCTTCTCAGGTGTGGGACATGAACTTCGACAGCGACACCAACATCATCGAAGTGGCGATCCGCCGCCTGCGTCTGAAAGTCGACGACAACTTCCCCATCAAGCTGATCCACACAGTACGCGGCATGGGTTATGTGCTGGAGGAGCGGGTCAATTGATCAAGCGCCTGTCCCTGGCCAGCCGCCTGGCGCTGCTGTTTGCCGCCTGTACCGCCGTGGTGTCGCTGATCGCCGGGGTGCTGTTCAATCGCGCCAGCGAGGCGCACTTCATTGAGTTGGACCAGCAGCAACTCGACAGCAAACTGGTGGCGCTGCGCAGTACCTTGCGAGGTGTCGACTCGCCGGAGGCCTTCGCCCGGCGTGAAGCGCAATTGCGCACCGAACTCAGTCGCCAGCCCGACCTTACCCTGCGCATCACCGCCGTCGGCCAACGCTGGCTGGACGATGCGCCAAGCGTGACCTTGCCCGAGTCACCCGGGCTGCACAGCCTGCAAAACGCCGACACCGACTACCGGGTCTACAACGCGCCGTTGAGGGCAGGCCAACCCGACTCACCGCAACTGAGCTTGATGCTCGACATTACTCACCATCAGCACTTTTTGCAGCGCATGCAGCACCTGATCTGGCTCACTGTCGGCCTATCGGCCCTGGCGACCGCCCTGCTCGGCGCCTGGGCTGCGCGCAGCGGGTTGCGGCCACTTCGACGCATGGGCGAAGTGGCCGCCAGTGTGTCGGCACACTCCTTGACCCAACGTTTGCCTCAACAGGAAATGCCCACGGAACTGGCGGACCTGGCCCAAGCCTTCAACGCCATGCTCGGCCGACTCGACGACGCATTCCAGCGCCTTTCGGCGTTTTCCGCCGACATCGCCCACGAACTGCGCACGCCGCTGTCGAACCTGCTGACCCAGACCCAGGTCATCCTCACCCAGCCGCGCCCGCTGGAAGACTACCGCGAGGCGCTGCACAGCAACCTGGAAGAACTGCAATGGATGGCGCAGTTGGTCAACGACATGCTGTACCTGGCCAAGGCGGATCACGGATTGTTGATGCCCAAGCGTGAAACCTTGGTGCTGGCGGATGAAGTGGATGCGCTACTGGAGTTTTTTACATTGCTGGCAGAGGACGGGCAGATCAGCCTGGTGCGCGAGGGCACGGCCCGTACGAGGGGTGATCGTGGGATGTTGCGCCGGGCCTTGTCGAATCTGTTGGATAACGCACTACGGTTTACTCCTCCGGGTGGCGAAGTACGTGTGCGAATCGAGGATAGCGTGAGGCTTTCAGTCGAGAACACCGGGGATGGCATTCCAGCGGAGTTGCTGCCGAGGTTGTTTGATCGGTTCTACCGGGCGGACCCGGCACGCCACGAAGGCAGCAGTGAGCATGCGGGGCTGGGGCTGGCGATTACCCAGTCGATTGTGCGGGCGCATGGCGGGAGGATTTATTGTGAATCTGGGGGGGGATTGACAAGGTTTGTGATTGAGTTGCCGACTGAAGTTTGATGCAAGATGGGCCGACTTCTTCGCGAGCAAGCCCGCTCCCACATTTGAATGTATTCACAAATCAAAATGTGGGAGCGGTCTGAAGTTTACGAATATCTCAGGGCATGCGCCGGCTCAATCTTCGCCGCCCGATACGCCGGATACAGCGTCGCCAGAAAGCTCAACACAAACCCGGCCGTGCAGATCAGCAGCACATCCCCACCCTGCAGTTCCGAAGGCAGGTTGCTGACAAAGTACACGTCCGAACTGAAGATATGCTGCCCGGTAACCCGCTCGACCCAGCCCACCAGTTCACTGACGTTCAGCGCGGCAATCACGCCCAATACGCCACCGATCAATGTACCGACGATACCGATCACCGTGCCCTGCACCATGAAGATCGCCATGATCTGCCGTGGCGTCGCGCCGATGGTGCGCAAAATCGCAATGTCCGCGCCCTTGTCGTTCACCACCATGATCAAGGTGGCAATGATGTTGAACGCGGCCACGGCGACAATCATCAGCAACAGCAGGCCGATCATGGTCTTTTCCATCTTCATCGCGCTGAACAGGCTGCCCTGGGTGTGGGTCCAGTCGTCAGGCTTATAGGCTGCGCCCAGGCTGGCGGCGATGTCCGATGAGACCTTGGGGGCCGCGTACAGGTCTTTCACCGCCAGGCGCACGCTTTGTACCTGGTTCGGCTGCCAATGCTGGATCTCTGCGGCGTCGGCCATGTGGATCATGGCCATGGAGCCGTCCAGTTCAGCACCGACCTTGAAGATGCCCACCACGTTCAAACGCTGCATGCGCGGGGTGATGCCGCCCGGCGCGGTGCTGATTTCCGGCACGATCAGGGTCACTTTGTCGCCCACATTCAGACGGAAGCGCCGAGCCGTGATTTCGCCGACTACCACGCCAAACTCGCCGGGCTTCAAGTCTTCCAGACTGCCGCGCACGATATGCTGGGCCACGATCGACACCTTGCCTTCCTGCGCCGGGTCGATACCGCTGATCTCAATCGGCTGCATCGCGCCTTTGTAGGAGAACATGCCGTCCATTTGCGTGAAAGGTACGGCGGCGGTCACTTCCGGATTCTTCATCGCGGCGGCGGCCACCGGCTGCCAATCGTTAATCGGATTCACGCCGATGATGGTCGCGTGAGGCACCATGCCGAGGATGCGCGAGCTCATTTCGCGCTGGAAGCCGTTCATCACCGACAACACCACAATCATCGCCAACACGCCCAGGGCAAGGCCGATCATCGAGGTCATCGAGATAAACGAGACAAAACGGTTGCGGCGCTTGGCGCGGGTATAGCGCGTGCCGATGAAAATCGATAACGGTCTGAACATTCGCTTGCACCGCCTGAAAAAATGAAAAAGCCCGGCGCTTGAAGCGCCTGGCTTGAAACGGGTCAGATGGCGACCAGATGACCTTCCTGCAGGTGCAACACACGGTCCATCTGGCGGGCCATGCTCATGTCATGGGTCACGACGAGGAACGCGGTGCGCATCTGGGTGCTCAGTTCCAGCATCAAGTCCTTGATGCCCTGGGCGGTGTGGGAGTCGAGGTTGCCGGTCGGCTCATCGAGCATCACCAACCCTGGGTTGTTCACCAAGGCGCGAGCGATGGCCACACGCTGGCGCTCGCCGCCGGACAACTCGGCCGGTTTGTGCTCCAGGCGATGGCCGAGGCCAACGCGCTCCAGCAGCGCTTTGGCACGCTGGCGGGCTTCCGGGATCGCGGTCTTGCCGATCAGCAGCGGCATGCACACGTTTTCCAGGGCGGTGAACTCCGGCAACAGGTGGTGGAACTGATACACAAAGCCCAGCGAACGGTTGCGCAGCTGGCCGCGAGCCTTTTCACCGAGGGCCGACAGTTCTTCACCGGCCAACCACACGCTGCCCTGGGACGGCGTATCAAGGCCGCCCAACAGGTTCAGCAAGGTACTTTTACCAGAACCGGAACTGCCCACGATCGCTACGCGCTCGCCTGGGTGCAGCTCAAGTTGCAGGTTGGACAGCACCACCACCGACTCCGGGCCTTCCTCGTAGGATTTGCCCAGGTCGCGGCAGCTCAGGATTGCTTTTTCACTCATGCCCGATTCACTCATAACGTAAGGCCTGTGCTGGCTGGGTACGTGCCGCGCGCCAGGCTGGATACAGGGTGGCAAGGAAACTCAGGACCAACGCAGCGCCGCCCACCATCAACACGTCCTGGGCCTGAACCTGGGACGGCAAGTAATCGATGAAGTAGACGTCGGCGTTGAGAAACTTGTGGCCGATCAGGGTTTCGAGGCCGGCGATGGCGGCGCTCACGTTCAGCGCGGCCAAAATGCCGACGGCCGTACCGATCAGGGTACCGACCACGCCGATCACGGTGCCCTGCACCATGAAGATCGCCATGATCTGCCCCGGCGTGGCGCCGAGGGTGCGCAGGATGGCGATATCGCCCTTCTTGTCGTTCACCACCATCACCAGCGTGGAGATGATGTTGAAGGCCGCCACAGCGACGATCAGCAGCAACAGCAGGCCGATCATGGCTTTTTCCATGCGGATGGCCTGGTACAGGTTGCCGTGGGTACGGGTCCAGTCGCGGGCGTAGTACTGGCTTTCACCCAGGTGCTGGGCGATTTCCCAGGCGCCGCGCGGCGCATCGAACAAGTCGGCAAACTTGAGGCGCAAGCCCTGCACCTGGTCCGGCTGCCAGCGATGCAGGCGCGCCAGGTCGGTGAGGTTGGTCAGGCCTAGGTAGCCGTCGATCTCGCCAGCGCCAACGTGGAAGGTGCCGACCACGGTAAAGCGCTTCATGCGCGGGAACATGCCCGCCGGGGTCACGGTGACTTCCGGCGCGACGAAGGTCAGCTTGTCGCCGAGGCTCACGCCGAGTTTGGCCGCCGCCTTGTCGCCAATGACAATGCCGAAGCTGCCGGGCGCCAGGTCGTCGAGTTTGCCCTGCAGCATGAACTTGTCGATGATCGAGACGTTGCGTTCCTGGACCGGGTCGATGGCATTGAGCAGGATCTTCTGCACCTTGCCGTCATGGGTCAGCAACCCCTGCATCTGAGTGAATGGCGCGACGGCCAGCACCTTGGGGTTCTGCTTGACCTTGTCGGCCAGGCTTTGCCAGTCACTGATGGGCGCATCGCCCTCGATGGTCGCGTGGGGCACCATGCCCAGCACGCGGGTGCGCATCTCATGATCGAAGCCGTTCATCACCGACAACACCACGATCATCACGACCACGCCCAAGGCGAGCCCGATCATCGAGGTCAGGGAAATGAACGACACAAAATGATTGCGACGCTTTGCACGGGTATAACGCGTGCCAATAAATACGAAGAGAGGTCTGAACATGTCGGGGCTTGTTCGGAGGAAAAGAAGACGTCCCGGTGGCGGGGTCTGGTAAGCAGCTTTACACTCTGACCATTACCGCTAGCTGGGGTTCGCCATGTCGACATTAGATGAAGAAGAACGCCGCGAATACTACCGTATCGACGACATGATCGCACTTCAAATCAAAAGCCTGTCTGCCCCCGAGGCGGCGAGCAAGGAAGTGTTGCTGGATGATTCTCCGCTGTTCAATTTACTCAGTGAATTGCACCTGAGCGAATTCGAAGCCCAGCACCTGCTGCGCCAGCTCAGCGAGAAGGATCGCACCCTCGCCGCCTTCCTTCGCGTGCAGAACAAACGCCTGGACCTGCTCAGCCAGATCATGGCGCGCGGCCTGCTGGATGAGGTCGGCGCACCGCAGCCGGTGATCATTTCCGAAGGCGGTATCGACTTCCAACACCCCACGCCCCTGCCGGCTGGCGCACACCTTGCGGTGAAACTGGTGCTGATGCCCCAGGCGCTCGGCTTGTTGCTGCGCGCGCGCGTCACCCATTGCGACCCCAAAGGCGCAGGCTTTGATGTCGGCACGGAATTCGAAGCCATGACCGACGCCCAACGCCAACTGCTGGCGCGCTACATCCTGCAGAAACAGGCCCAGGAACGGCGCCTGGCACGGGAACAAAACGACGACATCTGAATTCGTATTCACTACGCCAGCTATCCTGGCGCGAAGGAGCAACTGTGACCTTGATCTACGGCCACCGCGGTGCCAAAGGCGAAGCACCGGAAAACACCCTGACCAGCTTCCAGGAGTGCCTCAAGCACGGTGTACGCCGCTGCGAACTGGATTTGCACCTGTCCATGGACGGCGAGCTGATGGTCATCCACGACCCGACCCTCAAGCGCACCGCCGACCGGCGCGGCAAAGTCGTCGAGTATTCCGCGGCCGACCTGGTGAAGATGGACGCACGCAAAGGCGGTCCGGGCTGGGTCAAGCCGTGCCCGATTCCGCGTCTGGAAGAACTGTTCGAAAAGTGCGACTTCGATCACTGGCAACTGGAAGTCAAAAGCGCCTCGCGCACCCGCGCCGCCACCACCGTGCTGGCGATTCGTGAAATGGCCGTGCGTTTCGGGCTGATGGACAAGGTCACCGTGACCTCAAGTTCGCGGGAAGTACTGAAGGCCGCCGTTGAACTCACTCCCGACCTGTCACGCGGTCTGGTGGCCGAATACGCCTGGCTCGACCCGCTGAAGGTCGCGCAGAATTACGGCTGTGAGATTCTGGCGTTGAACTGGACGCTGTGCACCCCTGAGCGTCTGGAAAAAGCCCAGCGCCAGGGTTTGCACGTGTCCGTATGGACCGTCAACGAACCTGCACTGATGCGCAGGCTCGCCGACTTCGGCGTAGATAGCCTGATTACAGACTTTCCCGGTTTGGCCACTGCCACCCTCGGGAATTACTGAAATCGGTCTCCCCGGCCGGCTCAGGCCACCGGCCGGAGCCGCTCAAAAAAGCCGGTTGAGGCCGTCGTAGGCCGCTACCCGATAGGCTTCTGCCATGGTCGGGTAGTTGAACGTGGTGTTGACGAAATACTTCAGGGTATTGAGTTCACCCGGTTGGTTCATGATCGCCTGGCCGATGTGCACGATCTCCGAGGCCTGATAGCCGAAGCAATGCACGCCGAGGACTTCCAGGGTTTCACGGTGGAACAGGATCTTCAGCATGCCTTGCGGCTCACCCGCGATCTGCGCACGCGCCATGCTCTTGAAGAACGCCTTGCCCACTTCGTAAGGCACTTTGGCCTTGGTCAGTTCGTGTTCGTTCTTGCCGATCGAGCTGATCTCGGGAATCGTGTAGATCCCGGTCGGCACGTCGTTCACGTAGCGCCAGCTGCCATTGTCGACGATGCTGCCAGCGGCCGAGCGGCCCTGGTCATGCGCCGCACTGGCCAGGCTCGGCCAGCCGATCACGTCACCGGCGCCGTAGATGTTCGCCACGCAGGTGCGGTAGTTCTCGTCCACTTCGATCTGGCCACGGCTGTTGACCTTGACCCCGATGTTTTCCATGCCCAGCTTGTCGGTGTTGCCGGTACGGCCGTTGCACCACAGCAAGGCGTCGGCCTTGATCTTCTTGCCGGACTTGAGGTGCAGGATCACACCGTTATCCAGGCCTTCGACGCGCTCGTACTCTTCGTTGTGGCGCACGGTGATGTTGTTGTTGCTGAAGTGGTAGCTCAACGCCTGGGAAATTTCCGAGTCGAGGAAGCTCAGCAACTGGTCGCGGTTGTCCACCAGTTCCACCAGCACACCCAGGCCACTGAAGATCGAGGCGTATTCACAGCCGATCACGCCAGCGCCGTAGATGATCAGTTTGCGCGGGGTGTGGCCCAGGCTCAGGATGGTGTCGCTATCGTAGATACGCGGGTGGTGGAAATCGATGTCCGCCGGGCGATACGGGCGCGAACCGGTGGCGATGATGATGTGCTTGGCCACCAGCTTCTCGACCACGCCGTTGGGGCAGACCACTTCGATGGTTTGCTCGTCGGCAAAGCTGCCGGTGCCGAAGAACAGGTCGACGCGGTTACGGGCATAGTAGCCGGTACGCGAGGCGACTTGCTTGGAGATGACTTTCTCGGCGCTCTTGAGCACGTCCGGGAACGAGAACCAGCGCGGCTCACCAATGGCCCGGAACATCGGGTTGGTGTTGAACTGCATGATCTGGCGCACCGAGTGACGCAAGGCCTTGGACGGGATGGTGCCCAGGTGGGTGCAGTTACCGCCGACCTGGCGACGGCTATCGACCATCGCCACCTTGCGCCCAGCTTTGGCGGCGTTCATCGCCGCACCTTCTCCAGCCGGGCCGGAACCCAGTACCACCACGTCGTAGTTGTAGACAGCCATGCGTACTCCTCAGAACAGGCCAGGCGTACGGTTGGACGCCGGGCTAAATCATGCCGCGGCCAGCGGTCATGAAGGACAATTCGGCTCAAGTGTGTGAACCGGGGCACAGTCTATATAAGGCTCAACGCCGCGAACATTAACCCTTGGTCGCGTCGTAGGCCAGTCTTGCCTTTACTACACCATCAGGAAATTGCAATTACACTGCCAGCAAGCCCCTTTGCAGGACTTGCCATTATGCGACATGTCGCTTTCTGTTTATTACTGATGCTGTCGATCACGGTGCAGGCCAATGAGGCGGATCGGCGAAAGCAAGCCGACTTTCCGGCGCAGTCCCAGCAATTGACCTTGAAAAACCAGGCGGTGCTCACCTATCTCTGGGCGGATGTTTACGCGGCTGCGCTGTATACCCCGTCCGACGTGAGCGCCAAGCAGGCCTGGGCGCAACAAAAAGCGCTGCGCCTGACGCTGTATTACTTCCGTGACATCGACCGCAATGATGTGATCAAAGCCGCCACTGCCACGCTGGAGCGCCAGCAGACCAACGCCCGCCTCAAACCCGAAATAGACAAACTGCACGCCAGCTTTCGCGATATCCGCAGCGGTGATCGGTATGCCCTGGACTTTCGTCCGGGACGTGGATTGAACCTGGAGATCAATGGGCAGGTGGTGTTCAGCAGTCGCGACGATGAGCTTGCCAGGACCTACCTGAGCCTCTGGCTGGCGCCCAATGGGCTGTCCGAACGCTTGCGCACCCAGTTGCTCAATTGAAGATTTGCGCTGGCTGAACGACCGCCTTCGCGAGCAAGCCCGCTCCCACATTTAACCGCGCGCGCCCTGAAGACACCCGGTCGAATGTGGGAGCGGGCTTGCTCGCGAAGAGGCCCTCACAACCATAAAAAAGCCCCGAACCAGTCGGGGCTTTTTCATTTACTGCTGATACTTAGCGCGGAAACGCAGGCGGGTTGACCCCAGCCATATCTTCCATCACGCGAACCACCTGGCAGCTGTAGCCGAACTCGTTGTCGTACCACACGTACAGGACAACGCGGTTGTCCTGGGTAATGGTCGCTTCCGCGTCCACCACACCGGCGTGGCGCGAGCCCACGAAGTCGGTGGAGACCACTTCCTGCGAGTTCACGAAGTCGATTTGCTTATGCAGATCGGAGTGCAGCGCCATGTAGCGCAGGTACTCGTTCATCTCTTCACGGGTGGCGGCTTTCTCAAGGTTCAGGTTGAGAATGGCCATCGACACGTTTGGCGTCGGCACGCGGATCGCGTTACCGGTCAGCTTGCCGGCCAGCTCAGGCAGGGCCTTGGCAGCAGCGGTGGCAGCACCGGTCTCAGTGATCACCATGTTCAACGCGGCGCTACGGCCACGGCGATCGCCCTTGTGGAAGTTGTCGATCAGGTTCTGGTCGTTGGTGTACGAGTGAACGGTTTCGACGTGGCCGTTGACGATGCCGAACTTGTCATTGACAGCCTTCAGCACCGGCACGATGGCGTTGGTGGTGCAGGAAGCGGCGGACACGATCTTGTCGTCAGCGGTGATTTCGCTGTGGTTGATGCCGTGAACGATGTTCTTCAGCTTGCCTTTGCCAGGCGCGGTCAAGACAACGCGATCCACACCCGGGCAGGCCAGGTGCTGGCCCAGGCCTTCGGCGTCACGCCATACGCCGGTGTTGTCCACCAGCAGGGCGTCCTTGATGCCGTACTGGGTGTAATCCACCTCGGACGGGTTCTTCGCGTAGATCACCTGGATCAGGTTACCGTTGGCGGTGATGGTGTTGTTTTCTTCGTCGATGACGATGGTGCCGTTGAACGGACCGTGTACCGAATCGCGGCGCAGCAGGCTGGCACGCTTGGTCAGGTCGTTCTCGGCGCCTTTGCGCACCACGATGGCACGCAGGCGCAGGCCGTCGCCGCCACCGGTTTTTTCGATCAAGATGCGTGCCAGCAGGCGGCCGATACGACCGAAGCCGTACAGCACTACGTCGGTGCCTTTGCGGGCAGCGGCGTTTTGCTGGCCAACCACATCGGCCATTTCTTCACGCACGAACTGCTCGGCGCTGCGGCCGGCGCCTTCCTTGCGGAACTTGTAGGCCAGCTTGCCCAGGTCTACCGAGGCCGCGCCGAGCTTGAGCTCGCTCATGGCTTTAAGCAGTGGGAATGTTTCGTGGACGGAGAGTTCGCTGTCGTCGGCGGAACGGTGACGCGCAAAGCGGTGGGCTTTGAGAATCGCGATGACGGACTGGTTGATCAGGCTGCGGCCATAGATCGAGCTCACCACATTGTTATTGCGGTACAGCTGACCGATAAGCGGGATCATCGCTTCTGCGAGTGCTTCACGGTCGATCCATTCACCAAGACACTGGTCGGGCTTCTGAGTCACGGGAACCTTCCACATGTAGGGGCTGAAAAAAGGGGCTACATTATGCCGCCCGACCGCCCCCGGAGCAATGCGCGTCCGGCAACAAAAAGTCCTTGCGAAAAATTGACACCCCGCTACAGCCCAGTAAATACGCGGGTTCCAGAAGGCCACTAATGGCAGGTGCGGAACAACTTGTCCGTAACTCTCCGAAAAACGCGTACATTTTGGCACTACATATTGAGTCAAAACCCGCCATTGTTTGTCTTAGCCACTACATTTCCTACAAACCGTAATAGGCTCAGTCAGCAACTGACAGACGGCGCCCCGCACCGTTACAATTACCGACTTTGTCGCAACGCTTGGAGCTCAACCTTCCGTGCCCGTCCTGCGTCTACCGCTACTCCCTGCTGCGGCAGGCAAACAGCACTGGGGCAACCTGCCCGGTGCCGCCCTGAGCCTGGCCATCGCCGAGGCTGCCAGCGCAGCCAAGCGCTTTACCCTGCTGCTCACCGCCGACAGCCAAAGCGCCGAACGGCTGGAGCAGGAGCTGAGCTTCTTCGCCCCCGATTTGCCGGTGCTGCATTTCCCCGACTGGGAAACCCTGCCCTACGACCTGTTCTCGCCGCACCAGGACATCATCTCCCAGCGCATCGCCAGCCTGTACCGCTTGCCGGAACTGGCCCATGGCGTGCTGGTGGTGCCGATCACCACGGCCTTGCATCGCCTGGCGCCGACCAAGTTCCTGCTGGGCAGCAGCCTGGTGCTGGATATCGGCCAGAAGCTCGATGTGGAGCAGATGCGCACGCGCCTGGAAGCCAGTGGCTACCGCTGCGTCGACACGGTGTACGAACACGGTGAGTTCGCGGTGCGCGGTGCGCTGATCGACCTGTTCCCAATGGGCAGCAAATTGCCGTATCGCATCGACCTGTTCGATGACGAAATCGAGACCCTGCGTACCTTCGATCCGGAAAACCAACGCTCCATCGATAAAGTCGAATCGGTCAAGCTGCTGCCCGCACGGGAATTCCCGCTGCAGAAAGACGCGGTCACGCGCTTCAAGGCGCGCTTCCGTGAACGCTTCGACGTGGACTTCCGCCGCTGCCCGATCTTCCAGGACCTGAGCAGCGGGATTACACCGGCCGGTATCGAGTACTACCTGCCGTTGTTTTTCGACGAAACCTCCACCCTCTTTGATTACCTGCCCCAGGACACCCAGGTGTTCTCGCTGCCAGGCATCGAACAAGCCGCGGAAAACTTCTGGAATGACGTGCGCAACCGCTATGAAGAGCGCCGCGTCGATCCTTCACGTCCTTTATTGCCGCCCGCCGAACTGTTCCTGCCGGTGGAAGACTGCTTTGCGCGCCTGAAAAGCTGGCCGCGCGTGGTCGCCAGCCAACAGGATGTGGAGACCGGCGTCGGCCGCGAACGCTTCCCGGCGGGCACACTGCCGGATCTGGCAATCCAGGCAAAAGCCACGCAACCGCTGGAAGCGCTGTCCAATTTCCTCGGCGACTTCCCCGGCCGCGTGTTGTTTACCGCTGAATCCGCCGGCCGTCGCGAAGTGCTGCTGGAACTGCTGGAACGCCTGAAGCTGCGACCGAAAACCGTCGACAGCTGGCCGGACTTCGTCAAAAGCAAAGAACGCCTGGCGATCACCATCGCGCCGCTGGACGAAGGCCTGTTGCTGGATGATCCGGCCCTGGCATTGATCGCCGAGAGCCCGTTGTTCGGTCAGCGCGTGATGCAACGTCGCCGCCGCGAAAAACGCGCAGACGCCAACAACGACGCGGTGATCAAGAACCTCACCGAACTGCGCGAAGGCGCGCCAGTGGTGCACATCGACCACGGCGTCGGCCGCTACCTGGGCTTGCAGACCCTGGAGATCGACAACCAGGCCGCCGAATTCCTCACCATGGAATACGCCGAGGGCGCCAAGCTCTATGTGCCAGTGGCCAGCCTGCATTTGATCGCGCGCTACACCGGCAGCGATGACGCCCTGGCGCCCTTGCATCGCCTGGGCTCCGAGACCTGGCAGAAAGCCAAGCGCAAGGCCGCCGAGCAGGTGCGCGACGTCGCTGCCGAATTGCTCGACATCTATGCCCGCCGCGCGGCGCGCGAAGGTTACGCGTTTGCCGACCCGAAAGCCGACTACGCCACCTTCAGCGCCGGCTTCGCCTTCGAAGAAACCCCGGACCAGCAAACCACCATCGAAGCGGTGCGCGCCGACATGCTCGCGCCCAAGCCCATGGACCGCCTGGTCTGTGGCGATGTGGGTTTCGGCAAGACCGAAGTGGCCATGCGCGCCGCCTTCATTGCCGTGCACGGCGGCCGCCAGGTAGCCATCCTAGTGCCCACCACCCTGCTCGCCCAACAGCACTACAACAGCTTCCGCGACCGCTTTGCCGACTGGCCGGTGACCGTGGAAGTGATGAGCCGCTTCAAGTCGGCCAAGGAAGTGAATGCGGCCATCGCCGATTTGGCTGAAGGCAAGATCGACATCGTGATCGGCACCCACAAGCTGCTGTCGGACGATGTGAAGATCAAGAACCTGGGCCTGGTGATCATCGACGAAGAACACCGTTTTGGTGTGCGTCAGAAGGAACAGCTCAAGGCCCTGCGCAGCGAAGTCGACATCCTCACCCTGACCGCCACGCCGATTCCGCGTACGTTGAATATGGCGGTGTCGGGCATGCGCGACCTGTCGATCATCGCCACGCCGCCGGCGCGACGTTTGTCGGTACGCACCTTCGTGATGGAGCAGAACAAAAGCACGGTCAAGGAAGCGCTGCTACGTGAACTGCTGCGCGGCGGGCAGGTGTATTACCTGCACAACGACGTAAAGACCATCGAGAAATGCGCCGCCGACCTCGCCGAGCTGGTGCCGGAGGCGCGTATCGCCATCGGCCACGGGCAGATGCGCGAGCGCGAACTCGAACAGGTGATGAGCGACTTCTACCACAAGCGCTTTAACGTGCTGATCGCCTCGACCATCATCGAGACCGGCATCGACGTGCCGAGCGCCAACACCATCATCATCGAGCGCGCCGACAAGTTCGGCCTGGCGCAATTGCACCAGCTGCGTGGCCGTGTTGGGCGCAGTCACCACCAGGCGTACGCCTATTTGCTGACACCGCCGCGCCAACAGATCACCTCCGACGCGGAAAAGCGCCTGGAAGCGATCGCCAACACCCAGGACCTGGGCGCGGGCTTTGTGCTGGCCACCAACGACCTGGAAATCCGCGGCGCCGGCGAACTGCTGGGCGACGGCCAGAGCGGGCAGATCCAGGCGGTCGGTTTCACGCTGTATATGGAGATGCTTGAGCGCGCGGTGAAAGCCATCCGCAAGGGCGAGCAGCCGAATCTGGATCAACCGTTGGGCGGCGGCCCGGAGATCAACCTG
Organism: Pseudomonas sp. P7759; assembly: GCF_013386445.1. Taxonomy (NCBI): domain Bacteria; kingdom Pseudomonadati; phylum Pseudomonadota; class Gammaproteobacteria; order Pseudomonadales; family Pseudomonadaceae; genus Pseudomonas; species Pseudomonas sp. P7759. Next base: position 7,080 of record NZ_JACART010000033.1, on the reverse strand, counting down.
CGCTTGCCGGCGTTGATTCCCGAAGATTACCTGCCGGATGTGCATGCACGGCTGATCCTGTACAAGCGCATCGCCTCGGCCACCGATGAAGAAGGCCTTAAAGACCTGCAGGTCGAGATGATCGACCGCTTCGGCCTGTTGCCGGAACCGACCAAGAACCTGGTACGCCTGACCTTGCTCAAATTGCAGGCCGAGCAGCTTGGAATCAAGAAGGTCGACGCCGGACCGCAGGGCGGACGCATCGAATTCGAAGCGCAGACACCGGTGGACCCCCTGGTGCTGATCAAGCTGATCCAGGGCCAGCCCAACCGCTACAAGTTCGAAGGGGCTACGCTGTTCAAGTTCATGGTACCGATGGAACGTGCCGAAGAACGCTTTAATACCTTGGAGGCGTTGTTCGAGCGCCTCATCCCGAAATCTGCTTGAAGGACGCCCCAATGCGCCTGTTCCGCATGTTGTGCCTGTTGTTGGTGGTCGTGGCCCCTGCGGCGTTCGCCGACAGCCCGTACCAGGTGGAAATGATCCTGGTGCGCCAGAACGCCGAACCGGTAATCAGCAGCCGCGCCGCCCCGGAAAACTGGGATGCCGGAGCGGCGCGCCTGGGCGACAGACTGAGCCCGCCGCGCCTGTCCAACATTGTCGATAAGCTGCGTGCCGACTCTACCTACACGGTGCTGCTGCATAAGGCGTGGGAACAGAACCTGGGCGAGCAGCCGGTCAAGGTCGCGATCACCGACGGTTCGGAGCAATTCGGCCAGTTTCCGATCGAGGGCGTATTGAGCCTGCAACTGGGCCGCTTTACCGATATCGATGCGAACTTCTGGATCAACCAGTTCGACGCCAACGGCAGCGTGATCGCCAGCGAGCACCTGAGCCAGACCGACGTGCGCACCAAGAACAACCAACTCAACTACCTGGATGGCGGCCACCTGGCGCTGCTGATCAAGATCACCTCGCTGACTGCCAAGCCACCCAGCGCGCCACCGCCCGACATCCAGGACTGATCCAGCACCATGTCCCTCACGTCGTCGCTGACCAAACCCCTGGCCCCTTCGTGGGCCAATCGCTTTAAAGAGCAGAGCCTTGAGCGCGGGCGACGTTATGCCCTGGAAAACCGGGTGCGCATCGTCGAGTGCGGCGACAGCACCATCGTCGCCAGTTGCGAAGGCTCCGGCAGCAACGTGTATCGCCAGACCATCTCGCTGCGTGAATCGGCCAAGGGCACCTTGATCCTGGTGGATAGCCGCTGTACCTGCCCGGTGCACACCAACTGCAAACACATTGCCGCGGTATTGCTCAAGGTCCAGGAAACCCTGGCCTACCCCGCCGCCGCACAGGACGCCGAGCTGCTGGAAAAACTCCAGGCCGTGCTGGAAAACCGTGCGGTGCTGCCGCAAGTGGTGATGGAAGACGTGGTGCCGGTGCCGCGCCTGTGGATGGCCAGCGTCGAATTCAGCGCCTTTGAACCGCGCAACGGCAAGATGCAGCGCTATATCCAGCACCGCGCGGCGCTGTCGTTCAACTACCTGGGTAACTATGTCAGCGGGCAGAAAAACGCCGACATCATTGTGCGCCAGGACACCCAGAGCCTGCGCATCAAGCGGCATCCGGAGCTTGAGCAACCGTATCGCGAACAACTGCGCCTGCTGGGCTTCAAGATCGCCACGCGCCAGAGCAAGGCCCTGCCGGAAAGCGCCGGCGAGCTGTTCGAGATGGTCAATGACAGTGCCTGGTTGACCTTCACGCTCAATGCCACGCCGACACTTCGGGCCGAGGGCTGGGAACTGCTGATCGACGATGATTTCGGCTTCGACCTCAGCGCCGTCGATGACTGGTATGCCACCGTCGATGAAGGTCCGGAGCGTGATTGGTTCGATCTGGAGCTGGGGATTATCGTCAATGGCGAGCGACTGAGCCTGTTGCCGATCCTGTTGAACCTGATGCGCTCCCACACCGAGATCCTCAACCCGGAGAAACTGGCGCGGCGCCGCGATGATGAGCTGATCCTGGTGAATATCCCCGGCCTGCCCAATGGCCATGGCCCGATACAAGTGGCGCTGCCCTACGGTCGATTGAAACCCGTACTGGCGACCCTCGGTGAGTTTTACCTACAGGAATCCGGCACCACCACGCTGCGCATGGCCAAGGCCGATGCGATCCGGCTCAACCCACTGGAAGACTTGCCGCTGCAATGGGAAGGTGGCGAGAAAATCCGCAACTTTGCCCAGCGCCTGCGGGATATCAAGGACTTTACCTGCGTAGCGCCTGAAGGGCTGAACGCGACCTTGCGCCCTTACCAACTGGAAGGCCTGAGCTGGATGCAGTCGCTGGGTCAGTTGGATGTCGGCGGCATACTCGCGGATGACATGGGCCTGGGCAAAACCCTACAGACCCTGGCGCATATTCTCACTGAGAAAATCGCGGGTCGCCTGGATCGGCCGTGCATGGTGGTGATGCCCACCAGCCTGATTCCCAACTGGCTGGATGAGGCGGCGCACTTCACACCGCAACTCAAGGTGTTGGCGCTGTATGGCGCAGGGCGCAAGAAACATTTCGCCAACCTGCAGGACTATGACCTGCTGCTGACCACCTATGCGCTGCTGCCCAAGGACATCGAACAACTCGCCGCCCTGCCCTTGCATGTGCTGATCCTCGATGAAGCCCAGTACATCAAGAACCCGTCCAGTAAGGCGGCCCAGGCGGCGCGCGAGCTGAACGCACGCCAGCGCCTGTGCCTGAGTGGTACGCCGCTGGAAAATCACCTGGGTGAACTGTGGTCATTGTTCCACTTTCTGCTGCCCGGCTGGCTCGGTGATGTAAAAAGCTTCAACCGTGATTACCGCGTGCCCATCGAAAAGCGCGCCAGCGATGTACGATTGCAGCACCTCAACGGTCGGATCAAACCTTTCCTGCTGCGCCGCACCAAGGAGCAGGTGGCGACAGAATTGCCCCCCAAGACCGAGATCATCCACTGGGTCGACCTCAATGAAGCCCAGCGCGACGTGTACGAAACCATGCGCCTGGCCATGGACAAGAAAGTCCGCGACGAGATCACCCGCAAAGGTGTGGCGCGCAGCCAGATCATCATCCTTGAGGCGCTGCTGAAGTTGCGCCAAGTGTGTTGCGACTTACGGCTGGTCAACGACGCGACCCTGCCCGCCCGTGGCAGCAGCTCCGGCAAGCTGGATAGCTTGATGGAGATGCTTGAGGAACTGTTTGAGGAAGGTCGGCGGATCCTGCTGTTTTCGCAGTTCACCTCAATGTTGAGCCTGATCGAAGTCGAGCTGAAAAAACGTGGCGTGGCCTACGCACTGCTCACCGGCCAGACCCGGGATCGGCGCACGCCGGTGAAGGACTTCCAGAGCGGTAAGCTACAGATTTTTCTGATCAGCCTGAAAGCCGGCGGTGTGGGCCTGAACCTGACCGAAGCCGACACGGTGATCCATTACGACCCTTGGTGGAACCCGGCCACGGAAAACCAGGCCACCGACCGCGCCTATCGCATCGGTCAGGAGAAGCCGGTGTTCGTCTACAAGATGATCGCCAGGGGCACGGTGGAAGAGAAAATCCAGCACCTGCAGAAGGAAAAATCCGACCTGGCGGCGGGTGTGCTGGATGGGCGTACTACTGGGGACTGGCAGTTGGGCAACGAGGATATCGAGGCGTTGTTTGCGCCGTTGCCCAACAAACAGGAAAAGCGCTGACTGTCAGACCGCTTTCGCGAGCAAGCCCGCTCCCACACTTGACTGCATTCCAAAGCTGGAACTCGGTCGAATGTGGGAGCGGGCTTGCTCGCGAAGGCCGCGCCGCGGTGTTCAGCCAATCAGTTGAGCATCCCGCAACGCCGTCAGCGCCGCCAGCCAACGCGGATCCTGCTTGTATTCCGTCGAAGCAATTGCCTGCCCACGCATCCGCGCAATGCGTGGCGATGGCGTGACCTTCATCCGCTGAGCGGCAGTCAACGCCAACTCAGCCGCCGCGCGATCATTGCACACCAGGCCCATGTCGCAACCGGCCGTCAGCGCCGCTTCGATACGGCTGGCGGCGTCGCCCACCACATGGGCACCGGCCATGGACAGGTCATCGCTGAAAATCACCCCATCGAACTGCAACTCGCCACGCAGGATGTCCTGCAACCAGCGGCGCGAGAACCCGGCTGGCTGGGCGTCGACTTGCGGATAAATCACGTGCGCGGGCATCACCGCCGCGAGTTGCTTGCCCAGGCGTGCGAAAGGTACCAGGTCATTGGCGCGAATCTGTTCCAGGCTACGTTCATCATTGGGAATGGCGACGTGGGAATCGGCCTCAGCCCAACCGTGACCGGGGAAGTGCTTGCCGGTGGCGGCCATGCCGGCGCTGTTCATGCCGCGAATGAAGGCACCGGCCAGCACCGCGGCGCGCTCCGGGTCGCCTTTGAAGGAACGGGTGCCGACCACGGCGCTGCGTTGGTAGTCCAGGTCCAGCACTGGAGCGAAGCTCAGGTCCAGGCCAACGGCCAGCACTTCAGTCGCCATGATCCAGCCACACTGCTCGGCCAGGAATTCGGCGTTGGGGTTATCCGCCAAGGCGCGCATGGCCGGCAGGCGCACGAAACCCTGGCGCAGGCGCTGCACGCGGCCGCCTTCCTGGTCGACGGCCAGCAGCAGGTCCGGGCGCACTGCGCGAATCGCTGCACTCAATTCCCGCACTTGGCGCGGATGCTCGATATTGCGCGCGAAAATGATCAGGCCGCCCACTTCAGGCTGGCGCAGCAGGTGGCGGTCCTCGGCCGTCAACCAGGTGCCGGCCACGTCGACCATCAAAGAACCTTGCAGGGCAGCAGTCATAAACCTTCCTTAAATAACGCACACGACCCGTTGCCCTCACCAGGCACAGTGAGCACAACGGGTTGCGAGTCAATAGCTGAATTCGGCATGGGCCGCTAGCTTAGCGGATGCAAGCGACCGCGCCCACCCGGCGCGGTCAAACCTTGGCGGGTGCTGGCGCGGACTTGCTGCGTGGGCGCAATTGGGCGGCGGCCATGACGGCGTCGGTCACGCCGGTTTCGGCGCGCATGCCGGCGGCCAGGAACGGCACCATCAGGCGCATGACCTGCTCAATGGAGGTGTTGACGCCGAAATCAGTCTCGGCAATGGCCCGCAACGCTTTGATCCCAGACATGCTGAACGCAGCGGCACCGAGCATGAAGTGCACACGCCAGAACAGCTCGATCGGCGGAATACGCGGAGCGGCCTCGTTAACCAGCAACATATAGCGACGAAATACCTTGCCGTACATGTCTTCGAGATAACGGCGCAGGTGACCCTGGCTCTGGCTGAACGCCAAGCCCAACAAGCGCATGAAGATCGACAGGTCGTTGCCACTACGAGGCTGAACCACCAGAGCTTGCTCAACAAGGATTTCCAGCAGTTCTTCCAGGGTCGGCTTATGGTCAGCCTTGGCCTGGCGACGCTCGAGTTCACGGTCGAGGCTCGCGCAGAACGGCCCCAGGAAGCGCGAGAACACCGCCTGGATCAGGGCCTTTTTCGAGCCGAAATGGTAGTTCACTGCGGCGAGGTTGACGCCAGCCTTGCTGGTGATCAGCCGCAATGAAGTTTCAGCAAATCCTTTTTCCGCGAACAATTGCTCGGCAGCATCGAGAATGCGTTCAACGGTTTCCGACTGGGCCATGGCTACTCCGCCTGACAAACACTTGTTTGAAACATACGTTTCAGGGTGTGTCTTGTCAAGCCTGCGGGTTCGCTTTCCGGCCGGGCAGTCATACATTTCATCGCTATTTAATCACATCCATACCGGTCTGTAGGCAGCGCTATCCCTGGCTTGTGGGAAGCATGCCTGATGACCGTCCAGCGGAGTGGCGAAAAAGGATGATTGCCAAGCGCAGTTCACTGTATATAATCCCAGTCACTGTATAAAAAGACAGAGCGATCAACATGCTAAAACTGACGCCACGCCAAGCTGAGATTCTGGCTTTTATCAAGCGCTGCCTCGATGACAACGGCTACCCGCCGACACGAGCGGAAATTGCGCTGGAACTGGGATTCAAGTCCCCCAACGCCGCGGAAGAACACCTCAAGGCCCTCGCTCGCAAAGGCGCGATCGAGATGACCCCCGGTGCCTCGCGCGGTATTCGCATCCCTGGCTTCGAAGCCAAGGCCGACGAATCGACCCTGCCGATCATCGGCCGTGTCGCCGCCGGTGCGCCGATCCTGGCGCAGCAGCACGTCGAGGAATCCTGCAATATCAACCCGACCTTCTTCCACCCTCGCGCCGACTACCTGTTGCGGGTCCATGGCATGAGCATGAAGGACGTGGGCATCTTCGATGGCGACCTGCTGGCCGTCCACACCACCCGCGAAGCCCGTAATGGCCAGATCGTCGTCGCCCGTATCGGCGATGAAGTCACCGTCAAACGCTTCAAGCGCGAAGGCAGCAAGGTCTGGCTCCTGGCCGAGAACCCTGACTTCGCCCCGATTGAAGTGAACCTGAAAGATCAGGACCTGGTGATCGAAGGCTTGAGCGTCGGCGTCATTCGCCGCTAAAGGAGGCATCATGCAGCTCGTCCACACCCCACAACACACACAACTGTCGCTGTTCGAGGCCTTTATGGCCCAACCCCTTGCGCCTATCCTCAAGGAAACGGTCGAGGCGCCCTGGGGCGCCGAACCTGAGGCGTTCAGTGAATTGTCGTTGCGCGGTGCAGCGGGGAGTTGCCTGAGCCTGTTGGCGCCGATCCTGCGTGATCTGAGCGAAGAGCAGGACGCACGATGGCTGACACTGATCGCCCCACCCGCCAGCCTGACCCAGGCCTGGCTGCGGGATGCCGGTCTCAACCGCGAGCGCATCCTGCTACTGCAACCGCGCGGCGCACAAAGTGCCCAGCAGTTGACCTGCGAAGCATTGCGTCTGGGTCGCAGTCATACGGTGGTGAGCTGGTTGAACCCACTGAGTGTCAGCGCCAAGCAGCAGCTGATCAGTGCCGCGCGCACGGGTGATGCGCAGAGCTTGAATATTCGATTGGGCTAAACGGCCTTTGTAGTGAGCGGGCTTGCCCCGCGTTGGGTGGCGAAGCCGCCCCAA
>NZ_JACART010000032.1:0-26991 GCF_013386445.1 Pseudomonas sp. P7759 | reverse complement strand
GGGTGGGGGCTTCTTCCAGGGGCAAGGTCAGGCTGAAGCTGCTGCCCAGGCCCAATTCGCTGACCATACGGATATTGCCGTTCATCAACTCGGTGAGGCGCTGGCAGATCGGCAGGCCCAGGCCGGTGCCAGCGACCACGTTGGTATTGCCTTCGCTCTGGTAGAACGGCTCGAAAATCAGCGCCTGGTCTTCCTGGGCGATGCCTTTGCCGGTGTCCGAGACCTGCCACAGCAGGCTGGAGCGCTCGCCGTCGCGCCCCAGGACTTTGACCCGCAGTACCACGCGCCCGTAGTCGGTGAACTTCACGGCGTTATTGAGCAGGTTGTTGAGGATCTGGCGGATGCGGGTCACGTCGCCGATCAAGCGTTCCGGCAGCTTGGGGTCGAAGCAGGCATAGAGTTGCAGGCCTTTGCCCTGGGCGGCTGCCGCGTAGCCCTGGATGATTTCGTGTACCAGGTCCAGCGGCGAGAATTCGCTCAACTCCAGGGCCAGTTGCCCGGCTTCGATCTTCGACACATCCAGCACATCGCAGATCAGTTGCAACAAGGTCGAGGAGGAGCCTTCGATTGCGTGCAGGTAGTCTTTTTGCTGGGTGTCCAGTTGGGTGCGCGCCAGCAGTTCGAGGGTGCCGAGCACGCCATACAACGGCGTGCGGATCTCGTGGCTCATGGTCGCCAGAAACAGGGTTTTCGCGGCGTTGGCGGCATCGGCCGATTGCCGGGCTTCTTCCAGCGCCGCTTCGACCTGCTTGCGTGCGCTGATGTCGCTGAAGGCGCAAAACAACACGTCTTCGCCTTTGTAGCGGGTGGGTGCGCTGCTGAGGTAGAGGTGACGACCGTCGATGGTTTCAAAGTAGTCGCTGCGTTCGGACGGCCCGTTCGCGAAGGCTTGCTCGATCCAGCCGTCGCGCAAGGCTTCGCGCTCCGGACCGGCCCCCAGCCATTGCTGCGCCAAGGTGTTTTCCAGCACCACCTGGCCGTCGGTACGGCGCAAGACACACAGCGCGACAGGCGCGGTCTGGATCACATCGCGGCCGAACGCTTCGCTTTCGATCAAGGCCTGGATGCGATGGATCGAGGGGATGATGAAGCGTTGGTCAACCCGACGCATCACCAGCCAAATCAGCGTCACGCTGAACAAGCAGAACAGCAGCGAGCCGAGCAACTGCTTCCACAGGCCACTGACCACCGCGCGCAGGTCGATGGAGTACATCAATTGCCAGTCCGAGGATTTCAGGTGCTTGCGGATCACCAGGTGATCGGGCAACCAGCCGTTGCCGACAAACCCGAAAAAGCTGTCCTCTCCCGGCCTCAGGCGTTGTTGGCTGAGCTGTGCGTTGTCGCTGTTGGTGAACACCAGCATGCCTTGGGAACTGAGCATCATGAACTCGCCGGCACTTTTGTCGCTGAGGGCGGAGGACACTTCGCGGCTTTCCATCTCCATGCCGAGCCAGCCGGATTCAGGGTCGCGTTCATCCAGGCGAATAAAAATGTACAGGTGCGAGTGGCCCTCGGTCCTGTCACTCAGCCATAACTCATTGAGTGTGGTGGGATCGCCGTGTTGCACGGCCTTGAGGCGGTTGAGCAGGCACTTGGAGATCGGCAGTACCTGGGTGGTGGCATCGTACAGCCGCGTCACCTGCGGCGTGGGCCCCGCGTTCACGTACAACAAGTTGAGTTGTTTGGCCTTGAGGTACTCACGCATCCGCGTGGTCAGCCAGATGCTCCACTGGTTGTCCGGCGAATCGCCGAGTTGCAGGTGCTGTTCTTCGGGGGAGAAGGTGTAGACCGGTGTTTTCGAGGGCCGCCGTACCGCCGACAGGCTAAGGCTTTCGAGCAAGGCCTCGCGGTTGGTGAAAAAGGTGTGGGCCTCGGCGATGGCACTGCTCATGTAGCCGCGGCGCTGGGAAATATCATTGTTGAAGGTGGACAGCAGAAAAGTGTAGACCCCGCTCAATATGCCGATCAGCAGCACAGTCGCAAAAATACGCAGCAGCCTTCTGGCAGCTTCGGGTCGGGAGAGGACGGGGTTGATCTGGAGCAGATAACTTTTCAATCGCATCGGCAGACTTTAAGTGCCGGCCAACAGCGATGGCATAAGACGATCCTTAAAAGTCAGCTATTTGTAATACATATCGACCACCACGGCGGCGTCAAATGCGCCGGGGATCGGCAGGGTGCGCCATTTCAGGTCGGCACGGAATTCATCGTGGCTCTGGCCCAGCCCCATCAGTTCCTGCAACGTGAACCAGTTGTTGAAAGGCAGCTGTTGCTGGCTCTCCGCGCGGGATAATGCGATGCCCACCGAGCTGTTGTTGTCCGGTACCAGCAAGCCATTGACCACCGCGCCACCGCCCGGCGTGGTCGCAAAGCGCGCACTGACGGTGTAGGGCGTGTCGCAACCCTTGCGCAGGTTCAGGCTGAAGTTCGCGGTGCTGGCGACTTCACCGATCGCCGCTTTGCGCGAAGGCGTCGGGAAGTTGACCACGCTGGGGGTGATGGTCAGCTCCGGCGTACAGGGCACGAACCGGATGCCGTTCATGCCCGTCACCACGTAGTTGAAATTGCTGTTGGGCCGCGAGTTGAGGCCACGCACACCGTCCAGCTGGAACACGCGATAGGAGGTGAGCGTACTGGCCTGGCCACTGGGTGGCGTAGGGTCGTATTTCTCGATGAAGACACTGAAGTTGAGGGTAAAGCGCGCCTTGTCCCAGCCCACGCAGTTGGCGGTGCAGCCCCGGTCGGAAAAGAACCCGGTGCCGACCTTGCCGGTGCTCTGGGTGATCGGCTGGTTGTTGTAGCGGATGCCCACGCGGATACCGGTGCCGATACTCACGTTGGCCGGGTTGACGTAGAAATACACCTCTTCACGGCCATGGTTGTAGTCGTCCTTGCAGATCACATTTGTCGTGCGCGGGCCGGACTCCCAGATGATGGTGCCGTTGGGCGCATCGGCGGCCACCGCCAGCGCGGTCCCCAGCGCTTCCTGGGTGATGATCGAGCCGCTGCCGTCTTCGCGACAGGCCAGCGCGTGACTGGTGGCGGGTAGGGCCGCGCAGGCCCAGAGCAGCATCGGCAGAAGTCGTCGGGTGAGTGACATAGGTGCAAATACCTCGCGGTCTATCACTTGAGTACCGCGCTGTGGCGGGCCTGCAAGCCGATATCGGTGATTTCGGTGAAGTGGAGGGGGGTGCCTTTGATGATCGCGCCCGGTGCGTCCAGGGTTTTGCGCTCGTTGGGCTTGAGCAGCAGGTAATCACTGAGTGCCCAGGTGTCGGCGTGCAGGTTGACCAACGACACGTGAAACGCACTGGGATTGCTGACCGTGACACGGCGCCCGTCGGTGCTCCAGACCAACTGCTGCACCGCTTGCGCCAAACCGCCGACCAGTGTCTGCGGGCGATAGAACAGCTTGAGGCGTTGGCGGATCGCGAACTGCACGCTATTGGGGCTCTCGGGCTTGAGCGGGATTTCCAGGATGTTGAGCCAGAACAGCGATTCACGATTTGTCGGCAACCCCTCGCCGGCGTACAGGATGCGCAGTTGGTGATGCTCGCCGGGCCCTAGCCTAACCAGGGGTTCGGTGGCGACAAAAGGGACGTCGCCATTGGGCGGCGTGTCTTCGCCACTGATCCAGGTTTGCACCACCACTTCGCGAGCAGCCTGGTTGACCACACCGATGGTGGCGCCCCTGTCCTGGCCCAGGTAGATCAAGCGCGTGCCTTCGATTTTCAGTGCCGCCCGGGCCGGCGGTGCGAGGGTCAGCAGTACGCCGGTCAGCAGCAATAGGCGCAGTAGAAACATGAACACAGAGAAATTCCATGGCGGCGTTCGAGACGCGGGCCATGGTAGGGAGGCGTGGAGGGAAAGGCTTTGAGGCGATTCTTAAAAGAACCGGCATGCCCAGGGTAACCGTTTCAGATTCGCCTTAAAGTCATGCCTCGTTGCGGACGGTTACCGTGATCACCGTTGAATGATCGACGCTGATGCCCAACTGTCAGGTTTACCCTATGCCCAATAAAGCGTTACGCCTGCTGATTGCCGATGCGGACCTACTGCAGCGAATCAAGATCGAGAAAATGCTCAATCAGCTGGGCTATTACCGCATCGCCCCGCTGAGTTCCTTCGATGAGCTGCAAGCCTTGACGCGCTCGGAAGGCGTGGCATTCGACCTGTTGATCATCGACACTGCGCTGGTGCGCTCGCGACAGGTGAACCTGCTGAAGTACTGCCACGACAACCGACTGATTCGCCATACGCTGATCTATGACGGCCAATGCGCGCAGAGTTCGCTGGTCTCCGTGTCCGTGAGCCAGACCCTGCATTTGGCGCTGTCACAGTCACCGGACTTCAACTCGTTGCGCCGCTGCATGGAAATCGTCGACCCGGCGCACGCCGTGCCATCGGTGGAGCGGCCGACGTTGCGAGCCGTGGACACGGACGGCGCAGCGCCGCGTACGAGCAAGCTGTCGATTGCCACGCGAACCACCTACCTGGGAGACCCGGCGGTGGTTGCGTGTGCCATCGGCTTGTCACCCAAGCGGTGAGGCGTCAGCCACGCCAGTGGGGCGCGGCGTCTTCGTCTATGGTCCAATGGGGCTGGCCGGGCCTCAAGGACACGCCGCCGACCCAACGCTCATGGCTGGCATGGTCGAGCCAATACGCGTCACCGCTCAGCACCTGATGCGCCAGGGGCGTCAGCCTCAACTCGCGCTGCGGCCAGTCCTTGTGTGTATCGGACTCTGTGAGCAAGGGGGCGTCACCGTCAATCAACGGCCGCAACAGCGCATGAAACATCATGTCCCCCAGAAACGGCAGTGGCTCGCGCTTGGCCATCAATTCGGCAAATACCCGACCGAAGGGTGTTGGCCCGACGTCGGCCAGGTACGTCAGGGCCAGGCGTTCGGTCAGGGATAAGCCGTCGCGCGAACCTGGCAGTTCCTGTAACTGGCGTAACAGCGCCGGGGCCAACAAGGGCAGGGCGGGATGCTTGTGGTGGGCCATTTCCGACCAATTGACGGGCGAGCTGTCGCAATAGGCCGCCCACGCCTGCTTGGCCAGTTGCACGGCGTCATCATCGATCAAGCGCCGTTGCGGCCACAGCCACGCCAACACATCCGGCGCCAGTTGGCCGATGCCGATAAAGCGTTGCACGCCGGGAATTCGATCCACCTCGATCAGTTCCAGCTTGCGCGGCGCCTGCTCAAGGCTGGCGAGCGCGCGGATCAGGAACAGTTGGTCATAGGCATCCGCTTCGCACCACAGCACACTGTGTTCGGCGCTGGCCAAGGCTTCGAGGTGGTCGTATTCGGCGTCGACACGGCGTGCGGCGTCTGCTTCATCGATGGCAAAGGCCTGGCTGATAAAAGCGCTGCGCATCGCACGGAAGGCTTGGCCGGGCAAATCGCGGACCGGGCCCATGCACAGTGGGTCGGTGAGCATCCGAAACTGCCCTTTGAAACCCGCCAGTTGGAGGCTGTGGGCGATGTCATTGCCGCAGCGCCAATGGGTGGTACGGGCTTCGTCGCTGGCGGCAAAGTCGGGGTGGCGAGCGGCGAAGTCGATGGCGTCGACATGTGCCTTGAGCTTGGGCCAACTGCTGAAACCCAGCTGTTTGGCGATTTCCCATTGGGCCTGGGACAAGGTCGCGTTCGGGTCTTCGGCTTTGAGGCGTGGCAGCAGTTCCTTGGCGCGCTTGCGCTGTTGCTCAAGGTTGAGGCGGCCATCGGTATTGAAGTGGCGGGACATACGATCTCCTTGCACAAACCTTTTCCGCTTCAAGGTGGGGAGTCGTAGAAAAAGAGGATGTTGCAGTGTCTTGGGCGCAGCCCTTTCCGCGGAAGGTGGCGTAGAGAGCGCCAGGCGGGAAATATAGGCAGTGCTGCGCTCGATTGCAAATCAGTGTTGTGTGTCCGGCTTGTGATCAATCCAGTGGGTTTTGATCCCCTTCGCCCATGCCACCGTGTAGAAACAGCTCAGCAGCACGATCCCCCACTGCTCGGCATTGATTGATGACCAGAACCAGAACGGCTGGCCCGCCATGCCGAACAGGCAGGCGTAGCGGCGCACTTTCAAGCGTTTGCTCTGGCTGAACCAGATGGCGACGACGCCGAGGGCGGCGATCATGATTTGGGCAACCACGGGCGACTCCTGGAAGGGGAAAAAGCAGCCTTATTGCGCAAGGCTGCCAAGGCATTACTTATCCTTGCGCGCATCCAGGGTCTTCTGATGCTCTGCCAGAAACGGCTGCTCCGCCGGATCAAAGCGGTCGATCCCGGCGGTAAAGCGATGCCAGTAGGGGTACAACGGCTGGCGACGCGTCACGGCTTCGATGCGTGAGGACTGTTCCTGGGTGAGCTTCAATTCAGTGGCAGCCAAGTTGTCGCGCAAGTGCTCTTCGGTGCGGGCGCCGACGATCAGCGAAGTGATCCCCGGTCGATCCTTGAGCCATGCCAGGCACGTGCGGGCGACCGAGACGCCGTGCTCATCACCGACGGCGGCAAGGGTTTCGATGATGTCGAGCGCACGCTCTTGGTCATGCACGTAGGGTTCTGGCCAACCGCTACCCTGACGGGTGTTGGCGGGCGGCTTGTGGCCACGACGGGTGGACCCGGTCAACAGTCCTTCGCCCATTGGGCCCCACACCAGTGTGCCCACCGACTGGTCCAGTGCCAGCGGCAGCAGTTCGTACTCGGCTTCGCGGGATTCTGGTGTGTAGTAGATCTGCTGGGTGATGGGTTTGAGCATGCCGTGCAGTTCGGCCTTGCCCAGGGTCTTCATCATTTGCCAGGCGGTGAAGTTGCTGGTGCCGAAGTAGCGGATTTTCCCCGAACCCACCAGCAGCCGCAGCGCTTCAAGGGTTTCCTCGATGGGGGTCATGCCGTCCCAGTTGTGCAGTTGGTAGAGGTCGATATGGTCGGTGCCCAAGCGTTTCAAACTGGCTTCGCACGCGCGAATCAGATGGTAGCGTGAAGAACCTGAGTTGTTGGGGTTGTCGTCCACCGGACTGCGGCCCTTGGTGGCCAACAGAATATCGTTGCGTTTGTCACCCAAGGCTTTGCCGACCACTTCTTCGGCCAGGCCGTGGGAGTAGAGGTCGGCGGTGTCGACCATGTTCACCCCCGCGTCGAACGCGATATCGAACATGCGTTTGGCCAGGGGCACATCCACCGATCCGCATTTCTCAAACTCGGCGCGACCGCCAAAGGGCACGGTGCCCAGGATGATTTCGGATACCAGCAGGCCGGAATGGCCCAGTTGTCGGTATTGCATGTTGCCTCCTCGGTAATGCTGAACCTAGAGTTCTGAGCCACACCGGCTGCGATAGTTTGAATTTTTTGAATGAAATCCCGGCGAGTGTGCCTCACCATTGCCTCATCCAGATTGAGAGGAACACCGCGTCCATGAGCGCACTGATCGAAACCCGCGCCCTCACGCGCATGGACGAGCGCCGCCACGTGGCCTTGCTCCAGCCCACCGATTTCACCTTGAATGCCGCCGACCGCGTGTCGATCACCGGCTCATCCGGCTCCGGCAAAAGTGTGTTCTTGCGTGCACTGGCGCTGCTGGATGCGCCCAGTTCCGGGCAGATCCTGTGGAATGGCCAGCCGATCGGCAACGCGCAGATTCCCCACTACCGCTGCCACATCAGCTACCTGTCGCAACGCCCGGCACTGCTGGACGGCACGGTGGAAGACAACCTGCGTTTCCCCTTCAGCCTCAAGACCTCGCGCAAACGCCGCTTCGACCTGGCCACGGTGACCACGCTGCTGGGCCACGCCGGCAAGACCCCGGACTTTCTGGCCAAGCGCGCCGCCGACCTGTCGGGCGGTGAGTCCCAGGTGGTTTCGTTGATCCGCACCCTGCAACTCAACCCCGAAGTGCTGTTGCTCGACGAGCCCACCGCTGCCCTCGACCCCACCTCATCCCGCGAAGTGGAAGCGCTGATCGACGCCTGGTTTGCGGCTGATCGCGCCCGCGCCTGTATCTGGGTCTCTCACGACTTGGACCAGGCCCGGCGCATGAGCAACATCCATTTGCAGATGAGTGCCGGTGTATTGAGTGGAGTGGCCCAGCCATGAACTATCAGAACCTGACCGCACTAGACATGGGCATCGCCGCCTCGCTGATCCTGGTCAACGGCGCGCTCTCCCTGCTGCTGCGCCTGGGCCTGGAGCGCCAATTATTGTGGGCGGCGGTGCGCACGGTGGTGCAACTGCTGGCCATCGGTTACCTGTTGGGTTGGGTGTTCGAGTTCGCTTACTGGTACGTGGTGCTGCCGTTGATGTGCGCCATGACCCTGATCGCCGGCATCTCGGCGGCGGGGCGCGGGCGGCGGACGTACCGGGGGCAACGCGTGGACAGCATCCTGTCGGTGTGGGGCAGTTCGTGGCTGGTGACGGCGGTGGGCTTGTTTGCGGTCATTCGCATCCACCCGTGGTACGAGCCGCAGTATGCGATCCCGATCCTCGGCATGATCCTGGGCAATACCCTGACTGGCGTGTCCCTGGGGATCGAACGCATGACCCAGGAATTGACGTCGGGACGCAACACCATCGAAATGATCCTCGCCCTCGGCGGCTCGCGCTGGGAAGCCGCGCAGGAAGCCATCCGCCAGGCTGTGCGCGCCGGGATGATCCCGACGCTGAACCAGATGACCGTGGTGGGCATCGTCAGCCTGCCCGGCATGATGACCGGGCAGGTGCTGGCGGGGGAGAGCCCGGTGGATGCGGTGCGGTATCAGATCGTGATCATGTTTCTGATTGCCGCGTCTTCGGCGTTGGGCACGGTGGGGGCGGTGCTGCTCACCTATCGGCGGCTGTTTTCGGTGAGTCATCGGTTTTTGCGCGAGCGATTGCAGGAGCGTTGAAGGTTCGTAAAAGTTGTATTTATCGCCATGGGGTCGCTGATTTATCAATACAGGCTCATTCAGCCAAGACCCATGAAGGTGAACAATGAAGGTTGTCAGTGTTTCAGCGCTGCTGTTTCTTACCATGCTGTTCAACGTCAACGCCCAGGCGGTGGGCAGCCACGACGCGCAATGCCAGGCGCAATGGTACCGGTCATCGGCCAGTGCGCACTGCACCGGCAGTGATTGGACCACTCAAGCGCCTCCGGGAACGTGCAACTTCCACCAAATGTGTATAGGGACCGGCGAAGTCATAAAAGATGCGCCTCACACGGCCTCAAAAGACCGTGTGACAAAGGACCGAAACCACAATGACATCAGCGTTTCCCTGGACGATGCAGGCAAACTGTCGAACTGCAACGGCTTGTTGAAAGTGGGGGCCTGCTGAGGCCTATTGTTTCATTGAGTGAAATGCTGGATTGTAATTCCTGGTGATTCCTTCGATCAGGACCGCAGTGGAACATGCCTGGCGTCGATACCCAATCTTTTGGAGCCTTTCATGTCCCAGCCTGCGATCAAACTCTACGGTTTCCCCTTGTCCGGCCACTCCCACCGGGTCGAGCTGATGCTGTCCCTGCTCGGCCTGCCCACGGACTATGTGCTGGTGGACCTCAAGCAAGCCGCCCACAAAACGCCCGAATTCATTGCGGCCATCAACCCGTTCGGCCAGGTGCCCGCCATCGATGACAACGGTGTCGTGCTGGCGGACTCCAACGCGATCCTGATTTACCTGGCAAACACTTACGGTAAAGGCCAATGGCTGCCGAGCGACCCGGTGGGCCAGGCCCGTGTGCAGCGCTGGCTGTCGACCGCTGCCGGCCAGCTGCATGCGGGGCCTGCCTCTGCACGACTGGCCACGGTGTTTGGTGCCGAAGTCGACACCGTCAACGCCATTACCCGTTCCCATGCGTTGCTGAAACTGGTGGAAGCGCAACTGAGCCAGAGCCGTTTCCTGGCCGGCGAGCAACCGAGCATCGCCGATGTGGCTTTCTACACCTATACCGCTCACGCGCCGGAAGGCAATGTTTCGCTGGCCGACTACCTTCATGTGCGCGCCTGGCTCGCCAGTATCGAGGCGTTGCCGGGCTTCGTGGGCATGCCGCGCACGGCGGTGGGTTTGCAGTCAAAATTGTAGTGAGCGAGCTTGCTCGCGCTGGGCTGCGAAGCAGCCCCAACAAGATCACCGCGCTTTTTCAGATAATACGCGGTGCCTGGTTTTAGGGCCGCTTCGCGCCCCGGCGCGAGCAAGCTCGCTCACCACAGGTGGATGACTTTCAACTGATTAGAAGGCGGGGCGATGGACCGATTTCACGAAATGCAGGTGTTCCTGGCGGTGGCCGAGGAGGAGGGCTTCGCCGCTGCCGCGCGCCGCCTGAAAACCTCGCCACCCAGCGTGACACGTGCCATCGCCGCCATGGAGGAGCGCATCGGCACCCAATTGCTTGCGCGCACCACCCGCAGCTTGCACCTCACCGAAGCCGGCCAGCGTTACCTCGAAGATTGCCGGCGCATCCTGGCGGAACTCGATGAAGCCGAGGAAGCCGCGGCGGGCAGTTATTCCATCCCCTGCGGCCATTTGACGGTGACCGCGCCGGTGCTGTTTGGCGAGTTGTATGTGGCGCCGGTGCTGGGGGAGTATCTGGATCGGTTCCCCTTGGTAAATATCAACGCCTTGCTGGTCGATCGAGTGGTCAACATGACCGACGAAGGGGTGGACGTGGCGGTGCGTATCGGTCACTTGCATGAACCGGGGCAGCAGGCGATCAAGGTCGGCGAAGTGCGCCGGGTGGTCTGCGCATCGCCGGCCTACCTCGAACAGTACGGGCGGCCTACGCATCCGTCGCAGTTGCGTGAGGCCAAGATCGCCACGTCGTCGTCCAGTTCATTGGTGAGCGGCTGGGAGTTTGTGGACGGCGGCCAACCCTTGACTGTGACCATCGAGCCACGTCTGGTGGTCACGGCGAACAATGCGGCCATCAACCTGGCGCGCCTGGGCTGGGGCATGACGCGGGTGTTGTCCTATCAGGTCGCAGCCGCGGTGGCGGCGGGAGAGTTGGAAATTATCCTCGAAGCCTATGAGTCGGCGCCGCTGCCGATCCAGGTGGTGTTCCACAAAAGCGGCCGGGTGCCGGCCAAGATCAACACCTTTGTCGATTTCCTCACCCATCGCCTGGACCAGGACGCCGCCCTGAACCCGGCAATGAAACGGCGCAGCTGATGGAGCGTTATCGCGATATGCAGTTGTTCGCCGCGCTGGCTGGGCAGCCGAGCCTGGCTTCTGCGGCGCGTGACGCTCAGGTCTCGGGCCCGACCCTGGTACGCGCGGTTGCCCGCCTGGAAGCGCGTTTGCGCGTGCCGTTGCTGGCGCGCAGTACGCGCGGCGTGAGCCTCACCGACGCCGGCAACGCCTACCTGGCGGACTGCGTGCGCCTGCTCGCTGCAGTGGACGCCGCCGAAGCCTCGGCCAATGGGCTGCACGTGCAGGCCCAGGGCAACCTGCGGGTGTTTTTGCCCTTCCTGTTCAGTCGTTATGTGATGGCGCCAGTCCTGGCTGACTACTTGGACCGCTATCCCGAGGTGAACCTGGTCGTCAGCTACCACGACTATTATCCGAACCTGCATGAAGAAGGACTCGACGTTGCCATCCTCGTCGGTGAACTGCCCGATTCGTCATTGATTGCCCGACCGCTGGGCCAGGTGCGGCATATCCTCTGCGCCAGCCCCGACTATCTCGCAGCTCACGGCGAGCCCCAACGCCCGGACGACCTCAAGCAGCACCGGCTGATCGCCAGCGCCCATCAGGTGCACTGGGATTTCCAGGGCTACCCGCACTTTCAACGGCGCCAGCTCCAGCGCCGCATTGCGGATAAACCCGTTGACCCCGGCTTTGGACGCCGCGTAGTGACTGAGCCCCGGATAACCGACCCGGTTGCCGGTCACCGAAGAGGTCACCAGCACGCAGCCTCGGCCTTGTTCGCGAAACGCCGGCAACGCAGCCTGGGTCAGCCAGAACAGCGCCGACAGGTTGACCGCCAACGTGCGATGCAGGATGTCCGGGGTGATGTCTTCAAAGGCCGTCAGCGGAAAATACCCGGCGTTGTGTACCAGGATATCCAGTTGTGGCAGCCCTTCAACGCACTCGAACACCGCCTGTGCTTCGGCCAGGTCGACGCCCATCGCTTCAACCCGATAGCCCTGAGCGCATAACTCAGCCGCCACTGCCTCAGCCTGTTCCCGCTGTCGGTCGGCAATCACCACTTGCGCGCCACGCCTGGCAAATGCCTCGACGATACCTCGGCCAATGCCCTGGGCACCGCCCGTGACCAGCACCACTTGCCCGCTGAAATCCAGGTCATGCATGGGCATTCTCCAAGTGAGCGAACGCCAGGGTGGGTACATCGACAATGCTTGAACCGCCGTCTGCTACCAACGTCGCTCCGGTAATGATCGATGCATCACTGGACGCCAGGAAGCGACACACCTTGGCGATCTCTTCGGCACTGGCCGCACGGCGCAGCGGCACGTCGGCGCAGACCCGGTCATAGGCCTGCTGCAACGTGACGCCATAGGCGTCCATCAACGGCTGCATCTCCGCATCGGCCATGGGCGTTCGCACCCAGCCGGGGCACACCGCGTTCACCCGCACACCGTGCGGCCCATAGTCCCGCGCCAGCGAGCGATTGAGCCCGAGCAACGCATGCTTGGCCGTGGTGTAGCCGCACACCTCGGGCCCCGCCGCCAGGGAGGCGATGGAGCCGATCAACACGATATTCCCCGCGTTTTCCTGCAACAGCGGCAAGCAGGCGCGGGCGCTATAGAACGCGCTGTCCAGGTTGCTGCGCAGGGCGCTTTCCCAGGTGGCGGGGCTGGTCTGGGTCGCGCTGCCCAGGCCATGCCCGCCGGCACAGGCCAGCAGCACATCGAGGCGTCCATAGTGCTCGCTGATCTGTCGGATAAACCCGTCCCACGTCTGCGGGCAGGCGGCATCGCCCACCAGGATCAGGCCGCCAGTGTCTTGCGCGACCTGTTCCAGTGGCTCACGGCGCCGCCCGATCAACACCAGGCGTGCACCTTCCCGGGCATACAGCCGGGCACACGCGGCGCCGATCCCTGTGCCGGCGCCGGTGATCACCACCGTGCGCGGCTCAGTCATCGGGATACTCCGTGCGGTTGAGCACCTGGCAATACGAGCTGATGGGGAAGTTCGACAGCGCATCGAAGGACGCGCCCGCATAACCGAAGATCTTGCCGTCACTGCGGTGCTGCTGCAGGTCGATCAGCACCAGGCCGAGGGTGGGCACGATCTTCTCCTGCCACACGAACAGGTACAGCTGCTCGGCGATCTTGTAGTAATGGCAGCGGTCGGTGTCGCACAGGCCTTGCTCCACGCCCTTGAGGCACTGCCAGGCGTAGAAGCGCTCGTTGAGGTAGATGTGTTCGTAGACTTCGCTGGGGCTGTAGCGGTATCGGTTGCGCAGGCCCACCAGTTCGTCGGTGGGCGCGTGCAGGCAGAGGCCGGCCTGCCATGGGCGGTCGAGGCTGCCGTGGAGGAAGTCGACTTCGACCGAAGTCAGCGGTTTACCGGCGAGGGCACGGTGATAAAGGCCTTCGTGGGTCTCGGCCGGGTCCGGCAGGCGTCCGATCACCGCAGTGAATGAGGCGTTCGGCGTGTCCAGTACCAGGCTGATCGACCAGCCGTGCCCGGCCTCATGCTTGATGAAGTCGACCAGATACAGGCCTGGGCGGATCGAAGTGGCGCGGTACACCGCACTGCCGCTGGAATGGCCGTCGGCAGCGTGCCAGGCCAGGCGGTCCTGCTCGAAGCGGTGTTCGATCTGCCAGCCGTTGGCGAAGTGCAGGGTGAAGGTCTGCCCCGCCAATTCTGCGAGGTTGGGCAGGATAAACGCGTCCGGGGCGAAACCGTCGGCCAGCGCCCCTACGGTGATCCAGTCAGAAGAACTCGTCATGGCCACGTCTCCCTTACACGACGGCAAAGTAGTGTTTGACGAAGCTTTCGCTGACCACTTCCCACAACACCGGCGTGCCCTTGGTCACGAACCAGCTATCACCGCTTTTGTAGCGGGTGGTCTGGCCGGTGGACTCGTCGGTGAGCAGCACTTCGCCGGTCACCACCGTGGCCTGTTCGGCAAACGGGTAGACCATGCGGAACTTGCCCTGGGTGGTGCCGAAATAGGCGCTGCTGACCGGGTCGGTGGGCGCGCCGAAGGTCATCTTGCCGAAGGCACGCACTTCACCTTCGAGAATCTGCGAGCCGAGGTCGGCCACGGTGCCCCAGGGGTCGAGTTCCGACAGCTGGATGTTGTGTTTGAGCGTAGTGAGGGTCATGGCAGTTGCTCCTGATGAGAAAAAAAGGGGTTAGCGGCGCCCGTTCCAATAACCGGAAAGTTGGTGCCAGGATTTGCCCGCCGTCAGCAGCAAGGGTCGGATCGCGTCCTTGCCGAGGATGGTCGGGCGATGAATCGAGCTGACCAGGTCATAGCGTGCCGAGCCTTCGCTCATGCCTTCGGCCAGGACCTTGCAGATGATGTGGCTGGGGGTCACGCCGAAGCCGGAATAGCCCTGCACGAAAAACGCGTTGCTGCGCCCCGGCAAGGTGCCGATCTGCGGGAACAGGTTGGGGCTGCACGCCATCGGGCCGCCCCAGGCCAGGTCGATCTTTACGTCCTTGAGGTAGGGGAAGATCTTCAGCATCAGGTTGCGGTTCCACGCCTTGAGGTCGCCGGGAATGTGCTCCACCAGCGGCGTGGCGGCGCCGAACAGCAGGCGGTTCTCATTGGTGACTCGGTAGTAGTCGATCACCGGGCGGATGTCGCTGTAGGCCCCGCGAATCGGGCTGATGCGCTGGATCAGTTCCTCGGACAACGGCTCGGTCATCATCTGGAACGCGTAGGTGTTGATGGTCGAACGGTGCAGCTCCGGCTCCAGCTTGTTGAGGAAACTGTCACAGGCCCACAGCAACTTGCTGGCGCGCACTGAACCGCGTCCGGTGCGCACAGTGATGCGCTCGCCATAGCTGACCTCCAGCGCCGGGCTGTTCTCGAAAATCCGCACGCCGTGGCTGGCCAGTGCGGTGGCTTCGCCCAGCAACAGGTTCAGCGAATGCACGTGCCCGCCGCCCATGTGCAGCAAGGCGCTGCTGTAGGCCTTGGAGCCGATGATCTGCTGCACGTCGGAACCGCCGAGAAAGCGGATCTCGTGCTGGCTGTTGATGGACTTGAAGTCCTTTTCCCAGGCGCGCAGGGTTTTTTCCTGGCGGGCGTTGAAGCCCATGTAGCCGTAGCCGTGGCAGAAGTCCGCGTCGATGTTGTACTTGGCGATGCGGCTCTTGATGATGTCGGCGCCCAGGTCGCTGATCTCGAACACCTGGCGCAGGCCGTCTTCGCCGACGTCCTTCTTGATCTTCTCCAGGTCATGGCCGATCCCCGCCATGATCTGCCCGCCATTGCGGCCGGTGCCACCGAAGCCCAGGTAACGCGCTTCAAGCACGACGATATTGGTGATGCCTTTTTCCGCCAGTTCCAAGGCCGTGTTGATGCCGGAGAAACCGCCGCCGATCACCACCACATCGGCGTCGATGTCCTGTTCCAGGGTCGGGAAGCTGAGGTTGTATTTCTTGGTGGCGGTGTAATACGTGGGGGTTTCGATGTTGATCATGGCGCAGCCTGAAAAGGTGAAGGAAGGCTCTAAAGCGGATGCCTCCATTAGGGGCCCTGGCGGGATGGAAGTCTTGATCCTGCGTGCCCAGGCTTTTGATTCTGCGCGCCATGGGCGATGCGCTAGACAAGTTATAGCGCGCTCGCCGGCCGGGAATGCTAGAGTTTCGTTAAATTATTAACTAAATACTTCGTGACCCTGATCCTATGCTCAAACCTCGCCAGTCCCTGACCTTGACCCTGCTGCAAGCCCGCGAAGCCGCGATGAGTTTTTTCCGCCCGTCCTTGAACGAACACGGCCTGACCGAACAGCAATGGCGGATCATCCGCATCCTTGAACAGTACGGTGAGCTGGAGATCTACCAGTTGGCGGAACTGGCCTGCATCCTCAAGCCGAGCATGACCGGCGTGCTGGTACGCATGGAAACCGCCGGCATGGTGCACCGGCGCAAAGCCGAGCAGGATCAGCGCCGGGTGCTGGTGACATTGGCCGACAAGGGCAAGGCGAGTTTCGAGTCCATGAGCCAATGCATGGAGGCCAACTACCAGCGTTTGCAGGATCAGTTGGGCGAAGAGAAGTTGCAGACCCTGTTGGGTCTGCTGGATGACTTGAAGAACATCAATATCAAGCGTTGAAGCAATTCTTCGAACACTGAGGATCAAAATGTGGGAGCGGGCTTGCTCGCGAATGCGGTGGGCCAGTCAAAGAATAGGCTGGCTGAACCACTGCATTCGCGAGCAAGCCCGCTCCCACATGAGAATTCAGTAGACTCCACCGCTGTGGTCGGCCTCGGGAATGCCCTTGAATGTCCCGGCCAGCGCCTGCAACCCGCGCATCAACACCGTGGTGTCCACCCCGACTGCGACAAACGTCGCGCCCAACTCAATGTAGCGCCGCGCCAGGTTTTCATCGGCACTCAGAATCCCCGCCGCCTTGCCCGACTGCACGATGCGCCCGATGGCGTGCTCAATCACCGCTTGGACCTCGGGATGCCCTGGATTGCCGCGATGCCCCATCGACGCACTCAAATCCGCCGGGCCGATAAACACGCCGTCCACGCCCTCGACGGCGGCAATCTCGTCCAGGTTCGCCAGGCCTTCAAGGTTTTCGATCTGTACCAGCAGGCACATCTGTTCATCCGCCAGATCGAGGTAGCCAGGGATGCTGTTCCAACGTGAAGCCCGCGCCAACGCACTGCCCACCCCCCGGATCCCTTGGGGTGGATACCGCAGGGCGCGCACCAGTTCGCGGGCCTGGGCGGCACTTTCGACCATGGGCACCAGCAGGGTCTGGGCGCCGATGTCCAGCAGTTGCTTGATCAACGCACTGTCGTCGATCACCGGGCGAATCAGCGCCTGGCTGGGGTAGGGTGCCACGGCCTGCAATTGGGCGAGCATGCCGTGCAGGTGGTTGGGCGCGTGTTCGCCGTCGATCAGCAGCCAGTCGAAACCGGCGTTGGCGGCCAGTTCCGCGCAATAGGCGTCGGCCAGGCCGAGCCACAGGCCAATCTGTACGTCGCCGTTGCGCAGGCGTTGTTTGAAGCGGTTGACGGGCATGTCCATGACAATCCTCCAGGGTTCAGACAAAGCGGCAGGCAATCGAGCCGAGCAGGTCGTAGTCGACGTGGAAGGTGTCGCCAGGGCGGGCCGCGACCGGGCGCGTAAACGAGCCGCCGAGGATGATCTGTCCCGGCAGTAGGGTCACGTCATAGGGCGCCAGTTTGTTTGCCAGCCAGGCCACGCCCTTGGCCGGGTGGTTGAGCACGGCGGCTGAAACGCCGGACTCCTCGATCACGCCATTGCGGTACAGCACCGCGGGCACTTTGCGCAGGTCGATCTCGGTGGGACGCACGGCACGGCCGCCCAGCACCACGCCGGCATTCGCCGCGTTGTCGGAGATGGTGTCAAACACCTTGCGTGTTGCGTTGGTCTGCGGATCGACCTGCTGGATACGTGCGTCGATGATCTCCAGCGCGGGGATCACCCATTCGGTGGCGTCGAGCACATCGAACACCGTGCAGTTCGGGCCCTTGAGGGGTTTGCCGAGGATAAACGCCAGCTCCACTTCCACCCGCGGCACGATGAAGCGTTCGAAGGGAATATCGCTGCCTTCGTCGAAGAACATGTCGTCGAGCAGGGCGCCGTAGTCCGGTTCGGTTATGTTTGACGAAACCTGCATGGCCCGCGAGGTGAGGCCGATCTTGTGGCCCTTCAGCGTACGACCGTCCTGGATCTTTTGCGCAACCCAGGCGCGCTGGATGGCGTAGGCGTCTTCAAGGGTGATGCCGGGGTAGTCGAGGGAAAACTGGCGCACCTGTTCGCGGCTGCGTTCGGCGCGGTCCAGGTGGGCAGCGGCCGCAAGAATTTGTTGGGAGTCGAGCATGGCAACGGTCCTTAACGGGGATTGACGATGGCGGCGTGGGTGCGCAGCACCAACAGGCCGCCGAGGGCGATAAATGCAGCGAGTACGTACAGCGCCAAGCTGGCGCTCTGGGTCGCGTCGCGCATCCAGCCGATCAGGTACGGCGCGAGAAACGCGGCGACGCTGCCGAACGAGCTGATCATGGCGATGCCGGCCGCCTGGGTGGTGTTGGAGAGAAACGCCGGCGGCAGTTGCCAGAACATCGGCAAGGCTGCGCTGGCACCCATGCCGGCGACCACCAGCCCGCCCATCACCAGCAGCGGGTTGTCCGGCGCCAGGCCCGCCACGGCGATGCCGACGGCCGCCATCAGCAGCGGCACGCACAGGTGCCAGCGCCGTTCGCGGTGGCGGTCGGACGAACGCCCGCAGCCGATCATGAAGAAACACCCGGCCAGGTACGGCACGGCACTGAGCAGGCCGACCTGGCTGTCGCGGCCGATACCGGCGCCGTGGATCAGCGTGGGCATCCAGAACGCCAGGGTGTTCACCGCCAGCATCACCGCGAAATACACCGCCACCAGCAACCACACCTGCGGGTCGCGCAGGATGCCGCCGAACGAGGTGATGGACTTGCGCTGTTCTTCACTGCGCAGTTGGGTGTGCAGCTGAAGTTTTTGCTCAGCCGTCAGCCAGTGCACCGAGTCGAAACCGTCCGGCAACCACTTGAGTACCACTAGCCCGAGCAGCACCACCGGCAGGCCCTCGATCAGGAACATCCACTGCCAGCCGCGCAGGCCGCCTACATCATGGAAATGTTCGAGGATCGCCCCGGACAACGGCCCGCCCAGCACGCCGGCCATGGGCACGGCGATGGCAAACAACGCGGTGACCTGGGCGCGGCGGCGTGCCGGGTACCAGCGGTTGAGAAACACCAGGATGCCTGGGAAAAAGCCGGCCTCGGCTACCCCCAGCAAAAAGCGCAGGACATAGAAACCCCGGGCGCTCTCCACCCACAGCATGCCGGTGGACAGCAAGCCCCACACCACCATCAGGCTGGCGATCCAGCGCCGCGGGCCGACGCGGTCCAGCGCCAGGTTGCTCGGCACGCCAAACAACGCGTAGGCGATAAAGAACAACCCGGCGCCGAAGCCGTACACCGTGTCGCTGAAATGCAGGTCACTGCTCATCTGCATCTTCGCAAAGCCGATGTTGATGCGGTCCAGGTGGGCGAACAGGTAACACACCAGCAACAGCGGCATCAGGCGCCAGGTCACTGAACGATGGGTGCGGTCGTGCTCGGCCAGCACGCGGCTGGCAGTCGATTGGGCTTTGCTCATGATGTTGTACTTTTTGTCTGAGAGGCCGTGAAGGGAGCGACGGGATCTAGCCCGTCGGGTTATTCAGGAACGCATGCACGTTGTTCTGCTTGAAATTCAGCTGCGGGTGCAGCTCGACCATCTCGAACGACAGCGCCAGCAAACGTTGCGCCTGCAGCTCGGCGAAGTGCGTGGTGATCACTGCAAACAACGCCTCGGCCACCGCCTGGCGCGTGGCCAGGTCGCGACCGTGGCCGACCTTGAGGGTCATGTGCACAAAGGCATAGTCGTGTTTGCCATCGGCCATGCGCCAGGCGTCCAGGCGCACGCCACGGCTGCGGATACCGCCCAGGGGAAACACGCCACTGTCTCCCAGCACGCGGTGGACCTGTTCAAACAGGCCGGGCAGGTCGGCCTGTTGTTCGATGTTGTCGGTGTACTCGGCGATAAAGTGCGGCATGGGTTTCTCCCAGGTTTACAGCGGGAAAATCGCGTTGATCTGACCGGTGCCCGAACTGCCGAACGGCGGCGTGATGATCTCTGCGGGCTTGGCATAATCCGGCCCACCAAGCAGCCCCAAAAGCATGGCGGTATCGTGCATCTTGCCTTCGCCGAAGCAGTGTTCGGCGTAGTCCGGCAGCATCGCGCAGAACTCCTTGAAGCGGCCTTGCTTCCACATCTCCACCACATGCAGGTCTACCTGCTTGTCGAACTCGCGGGTCCAGTTGTGGATATTCGCTTCGGCTTGGCGGTCATCCGAAAAACGGTGGGACAGCGAGCCGGAGGCCAGCACCAGCACCTTGCGGTCGCTCTTTTCGATGGCCCGGCGCACAGCGGCACCGAATGCAAAGCTGTCTTCCAGGCGATGCCACGCGCACCAGGCGGCGATGGAAATGACTTTGAATTTCTCATCCTCCGGCACCCCCATGTGCATGTAGCGCATGGGCACCAGCGTGCCGTATTCCAGCTCCAGGCTCGGGATGTTATGGGCCATGCTGCGCACGCCGGCCGCATTGGCCTCGGCGGCGATCAACTCGCCCAGTTCAGGGCAGCCGGGGTAGGCGTATTCCATGTTCTTGATGAAGTGCGGCAGCTCGTTGCTGGTGTAGGTGCCCTGGAACTGCTCGCCGCAGTTGACGTGGTAACCACTGTTGACCAGCCAGTGCACGTCGAACACCACCGCCGTGTCGGCGCCCAGCTCGCGGGCGCGACGGCCGATTTCCTTGTGTCCGGCAATCGCCGCTTCGCGACAGCCGTGATGCTTGCCGGGCAGTTCCGACAGGTACATCGACGGTACGTGGCAGATCTTCGCCGCCAGGACCACTTCGCCCATGATGATTCTCCAGATTCATTATTTTTGTTGGAGCGCATGACCCGGTGTTACACACCCCAACGCGGGATGTGATGGCTGCCCATGGAAATGCACACGTTCTTGATCTCGGCAAACACTTCGAAGCTGTACTGTCCGCCTTCACGCCCGGTGCCGGAGCCCTTGACCCCGCCGAACGGCTGGCGCAGGTCGCGTACGTTCTGGCTGTTGATAAATACCATGCCGGCTTCAATCCCGCGCGCCAGGCGATGGGCCTTGCCGATGTCCTGGGTCCAGATGTAGGAGGCCAGGCCGTACTCGGTGTCGTTGGCCAATTGCAGGGCCTCGGCTTCGTCCTTGAACGGGATCAGGCACACCACCGGGCCGAAGATTTCTTCCTGGGCGATGCGCATTTTGTTGTTCACATCAGCAAATACGGTCGGCTGGATGAACTGGCCTTTGCTCAAATGCGCCGGCAGGTTGGCCGGGCGTTCCAGGCCGCCGGCAAGCAGGGTGGCGCCTTCCTCGAGACCAATCCTGATGTAGCCGGTGACCTTGTCGTAATGCGCCTGGGTGATCATCGAACCGACTTGGGTCTTCGGATCCTGCGGGTCACCGACGATCAACCGTTTGGCGCGCGCCGCGAATTCGGCGACGAACTGCGGGTACACGCTTTCCTGGATAAAGATGCGGCTGCCAGCGGTGCAGCGTTCACCGTTCAGGGAGAAGATGGTGAACAGCGCCGCGTCGAGGGCGCGCTCCAGATCGGCGTCCTCAAAGATCAGCACCGGCGACTTGCCGCCCAGCTCCATGGAGTACTTCTTCAGGCCGGCGGTTTGCATGATCTTCTTGCCGGTGGCGGTGCCGCCGGTAAAGGAAATTGCCCGCACGTCCGGGTGGCGCACCAGCGCATCACCGGCCGTGGCGCCGTAGCCCTGGATCACGTTGAGCACGCCGTTGGGGATGCCTGCCTCCACCGCCAGGCGTCCCAGTTCATTGGCGGTCAGCGGCGACAGTTCCGACATCTTCAACACCGCCGTGTTGCCCAGGGCCAGGCACGGCGCGGTCTTCCAGGTGGCGGTCATGAACGGCACGTTCCACGGTGACACCAACCCGCACACACCTACCGGTTGGTAGAGCGTGTAGTTGAGCATCTGGTCGTCCACCGGGTAGCTGTGGCCGTCCATGCGCGTGCAGACTTCGGCGAAGAAGTCGAAGTTGTGCGACGCCCTTGGGATCAACACGTTCTTGGTCTGGTGGATCGGCAGGCCGGTGTCGAGGGTTTCCAGCTCGGCCAGGTGCGGCACGTTCTGTTCGATCAATTCACCGAGCTTGCGCATCAGGCGCGCGCGCTCCTTGGCCGGGGTGTTGGCCCACTTGGGGAAGGCTTCCTTGGCTGCCGCCACGGCTTGGGCGACTTCTTGCGCACCGCCGCTGGCAACCTCACCAATCGCTTCGCCGGTGGCCGGGTTGTAGTTGATGAAGGTGTCTTTGCTTTCGACCTCACGGCCGTTGATCCAGTGTTTGATCATGCTGCTTACGCCTCTTTCCGGGCAGAGAAGAACTCTGCCTCGCTGACAATTCGGTTGACCAGGCGGCCCACGCCTTCGACTTCCACCACCACTTCATCGCCGGGCACCACATCGGCCAGGCCCTCGGGCGTGCCGGTGGCGATCATGTCGCCGGGTTGCAGGGTCATGAAGCTGGACAGGTATTCGATGAGGTAGGGGATGTCGAAAATCATGTCGCGGGTGCTGCCCTCCTGGCGCAGTTCGCCGTTGATCCAGGTGCGCAGGGTCAGGTTGCCTGGGTCGGGCACATCGGCCACATCGACGATCCACGGGCCGACCGGAGTGGTGGCGTCGCGGTTTTTCACGCGCAGGTTGGGGCGGTAGTAGTTTTCCAGGTAGTCGCGGATCGCGTAGTCGTTGCACACCGTGTAGCCAGCCAGGTAGTCGAGCGCATCGGCACGCTTGACGTTGCGCGCGGCCTTGCCGATGACCGCCACCAGCTCGCACTCGTAGTGCATGTAGGCGACGTTGTCCGGGCGCCAGGTGACCTGGCGGTGGCCGGTGTAGGTGCCGACGGACTTGATGAAGGCCAGCGGCTCGGTCGGTGGCGTGAAGGCCAATTCGGCGGCGTGATCGGCGTAGTTCAAGCCGAGGGCGAACATGTTGCCGGTGGCTGGGGGCAGCCACTCAACCTGTTCCTCGGCGAGCAGGCGACCGTCGTTCAGGCGCACGGCATTGTCTGCTTCGACCGTTACGAGGTGGATTTTATCTTCATAGCGGATGCGCGCGCGTTTCATGCTGGGGTCTCCGCTTGAATATGACTGACCAGGCGGCCCACGCCGCTGATTTCGACCTCAACCTTGTCGCCGGGCAGCACATCGACACGACCTTCGGGCGTGCCGGTGATCAGTACGTCGCCGGGGTGCAGGGTCATGAACTCGCTGATCTCGGCGATCAATTGCGGGATGTCCCGTACCCAGCTAGCGGTGGAGTTTTCCTGGCGCAGTTCACCATTGACCCACAGCTTTAGGCTCAGCTGGTTGGGGTTGTCCACCTGTTCCCGTGGCACGAACGCCGGCCCCAGCGCGCAGAACCCATCGCGACATTTGGCTTTGACGGCGGGGCGGTAGTAGCTGTCTTCCGGCAGGCTGAATTCGTTGACCACCACATAGCCGGCCACGTGGGCCATGGCATTGTCCAGGCTGACGCGGCTGGCGCGCTGGCCGATCACCACGCCTAACGCAGGGCCGGGTTGCAGGCGTTTACCCTTGGGATGCAGCACCACCGCGTCGTGCTGGTTGCGCGTGTTCGGGGTCTTGATAAACAGCACCGGCTGGGTCGGCGGCTTCTGGTAGGGCGCCTGCTGGAAGGCGGCGAGATGCTGGTCCAGCAGGCCCTGGTAGTTCAGCGCAACGCCAAACAGGGTGCCGCTGGCAACATCAT
This sequence comes from Pseudomonas sp. P7759, assembly GCF_013386445.1. NCBI lineage: Bacteria > Pseudomonadati > Pseudomonadota > Gammaproteobacteria > Pseudomonadales > Pseudomonadaceae > Pseudomonas > Pseudomonas sp. P7759. The sequence continues at coordinate 3,468 of NZ_JACART010000032.1, read as the reverse complement.
GCAGGGTACGGCTCATGCGTTTCTCCTGGCGGTGGCGACTGCTGCATAGGCAGTTCGTTAAGTTGTTAACGTTATAATTAATATGTTAACTACCGTCAAGCGTGGCAAAATCCGATGGCATTCAAATAACAACAAGGGGGCAGCGTGCAGCCGATTCCCAACATCAATATCGGGCAGGTCTACGACCAGCGTTACAGCGATGCCGAGGTGCATTACGACCAGCTCGGTAACCTGGCGGGTTTTTTCGGGCGCAACATGCCCGTGCACCGACATGACCGGTTTTTCCAGGTGCATTACGTGAAAAGTGGCGCGGTGCGGGTGTATCTGGATGACCGCCAGTATGTGGAGTCCGGGCCGATGTTTTTCCTCACGCCGCCTACGGTGCCCCACGCCTTTGTCACCGAGGCGGATGCCGACGGGCATGTGCTGACCGTGCGCCAGCAGTTGGTGTGGGGCTTGATCGACGCCGACCCTAGCCTGGCCTCCGGCGCCGCCTGCGTGGCGTTGACGGCGGGTGACCAGGGCCTGAATCGATTGTTCGAAGAGTTGAACGACGAGATCAACGCTGAGCGGGCAGGGCGTGCGGCGGCCCTGGACAGCCTCACGCGGCTGATCATGATTCGCCTGCTGCGGCTGTGCGCCCACTCGTTACCGGCGCGCCCGACCCGCCATGAAGACCTGCGCATCTTCCATCGCTTCAACGAGTTGATCGAGGCGCACTACCTGGAACACTGGCCGCTGGCGCGTTATGCCGAGGGAATTGGTGTGACCGAGGCACGCCTGAATGAGGTGTGCCGACGCCTGGCCGATCTGCCGTCCAAGCGCCTGATCCTGGAACGCGTGATGCAGGAAGCCAAGCGCCTGCTGCTGTTCACCGGCAGCTCCGCCAACGAAATCTGCTACCAGCTGGGCTTCAAGGATCCGGCGTATTTCAGCCGGTTTTTCCTTCGTTATGCGCAGGTGACGCCGGGGGAGTATCGGCTGCGGCAGTCGGGCTTGCGTTGACTTGCCACGCGCCGCCCAGCGCGGTGTACAACTTCACCTCGGCCACCAACTGCGCCAGGCGGTCGATGATCAACGCCTGCTGCGAGCTGAACAGCGCACGTTGCGCATCCAGGAAGGTGAGGTTGCTGTCCACGCCGCTGCGGTAGCGGTGTTCGGCCAGGTTGTAATACTGCTGGTTGGCCGCAACGAAATCGCGCTGCGCCTCCAACTGGTCGGTATAGGTCTGCCGGGCCGCGAGGCCATCGGCGACTTCCTGGAAGGCGGTCTGGATGGATTTTTCGTACTGCGCCACCGTGATGTCCTTTTGCAGCTTGGCGTAGTCGAGGCTGGCGCGCAGGCTGCCGGCGTTGAAGATCGGCAAGTTGATCTGCGGCTGGAACGTCCAACTGCCGGAGCCGCCCTTGAACAGCCCCGACAGTTCCGTACTGGCGCTGCCGGCGTTGGCAGTGAGGCTCACGGAAGGGAAAAACGCCGCGCGTGCGGCGCCGATATTGGCATTGGCGGCGCGCAGTTGGTATTCGGCCTGGAGGATATCCGGGCGGCGTTGCAGCAGGTCCGAAGGCAGGCCGGCCGGCACCCGCGCAACCCAGTCATCCGCCAGTGGGCGCGACGGCAAGTGTTCATCCACCGGGCCACCCACCAATAGGGCCAGGCTGTTGAGGTCCTGGGCGACCTGGCGCTCATAACGCGCCACGCTGGCGCGGGTGCTTTCGACGCTGGTACTGGCTTGCACCACGTCCAGTGCCGAGGCCTTGCCGGCGGTTTTGCTGCCGCGGGTGAGGCGCAGGCTGTGTTCGTTGGCCACCAGGGTTTGGCGGGCCAGGGCCAGCAGTTCCTGGTCGGCGCGCCAGGTCAGGTAGGCATTGGCGACGTTGGCCACCAGGCTCAACTGCGCGCTGCGCCGGGCCTCTTCGGTGCCGAGGTAGGTGAGCATCGCCTGTTCGCTGAGGCTGCGGATGCGGCCGAATAAATCCAGTTCATAGGCACTGATGCCCAGGGTCGCGGAATAGCTCGACGTAATGGCCGGCTTGCCGGTGCCGGTCACATCCCCCGGCAAACGCCGACGCTGACCGGCGCCGGTGGCAGAGACGGCCGGGAACAGATCCGCCCGCTGGATGCGGTACTGCGCCTGGAACGCCTCGACGTTCAGCGCCGCCACCCGCAGGTCGCGGTTGTTGAGCAGGGCTTCGCCAATCAACCGTTGCAACGCCGGGTCATGAAACAACTGCTGCCAGTCCGACGTGCCGGACTGCGCCAGTGCGTACACCCCTTGCTGGGGATACTGCGCCGGCACGGGCGCCTCCGGCCGGTGATAATCGGGGATCAGCGAGCAGCCGCCGAGCAGCCCTGCCAGTGCGAATGCGCTCAATTTATTCATCAGGCGCCAACCATCCATTTGGCCAAGCCATGTCGGCCACTCACGCCCAACTTCGCGGCGGCGCGCTTGAGGTAGGTTTCGATGGAGCTGTTCTTCACGCTGAGTTTTTCCGCCATCTGCGGCACGGTGCCACCGGTCAGCAGGCCCAGGCACACCTCTTGTTCGCGGGCCGACAGGGTGATTTCACCGAGGGACAGGCGCTTGTAGAACTCACGCTGCAATTGGGATTGCTCCAGCAAGGTGTGGGCCGGTTCGGCCTCGGGGTGGGGCGCCTGGCGCAGGCTCTGGGCATGACACTCGATCAATGGCAGCAGGGTGTCCGACAGGCACTTGAGAAACGACAACTCGGCCAGGGAAAACCCACGATGGTTGGGCGGGCGATAAAACGAAATCACACAGCGCCGGTTGCCCTGGCGCGACACCAGGTTGCACTGGTGCGAGGTGCCGCGGGGAAACGCGCTCTTGGCCTTGGCCTTTAGCTGGATCAGCAGCGGGTCCTGCATGCCGAGCATTTCCCGCAGCAACGGGTGGTCGTCCATCGAGTTCAGGGCCAGGGGCGGCAGGTCCTGGGTCTGGCCGGCGCTGCCGAGCAGCTTGATATCGAGCACACGGTCGCGCAGCTCGTCGAGGGTCCATTCGCTGAGGTCCACCAGATGGATCGGCACCCACTTGTCCACCAGGTGCAGCATGTGTGCGGCGAAATCCGGGTGGCCACTGCTGGCAATCAACTCGCCCATTTCGGCATAGAAATTCGGGCTCTGCGCGTTGGCAATACTGCTGGTCAAACTCATAGCCATCTCATCCTTGATGTCGAAAACCGTCAACAGACTCTCTGGGCCTCTGCGGGGGCGATCCGTTGCTCACACACCAGAGTCGGTAGTCGAGATTGTATTTAGCCAGGGGATTCGTCCTACGTATGTAGCGGAAACGAGGGACACAACCTGCCATAAAAACCACGTCATTAATTCGACGTTTCTGAGAGGCAATTCCGGCCGAAAAAAACCATCAGAGGTTTTTAGAGTTAATTAACTATTTGATTAATAACAAAATAATTCATTTTTAAAAAAATAGATGAGAGCTGGCAG
>NZ_JACART010000031.1:0-87129 GCF_013386445.1 Pseudomonas sp. P7759 | reverse complement strand
GACGGGGCGCCTGAGATCAAAAGCCAGAGCAAGAGCAAGAGCGGCTCGCTTCGCATCGTGGTTGGCGTGTGACGCAGTTCAACATGTAAAGCGTCGGTCAGAGACGAATGTCTTCAGGCCCCTGTATCAGCGCTTCAATCCGTGTGCCGGTGGCGCGCTCTTCGTTGCTGAAGCCGTCGTAGTCGGCCAGGTTGCCGAAGCGTAGCCCGGTCAGGCGCTCGATCTGGATCACGCTGCGCTGGTAGGTCTTGAGCTGGCCGAACACCAGGTCGAGTTGGCCCAGTTCGCGGCTCTGGTCAATCATGTAGGCACTCGCGCTAGGCTTGCCGTTGTCGCTGAGGTAGGCGACCACTTTCCAGAACGCCTTGGGGATCTGCACGCCTCGGTACACTCGGTCGTCGTCGGCGAACACCGGGCCGGTAAACACGGTGGCGCGGGCTTTCCAGCGTTGGGTGTTATCGAGGATGTAGTCTTCGAGCTCCAGCCAGGTCTTCTGGTTGAACCCGCTCATCTGCGGCGAGCAGTTGGTGAAATGGAAGGTGTCGAAGTTGGCGGTTTGCGCCTCGTCGCCCCAGTTGGGGTCTTGTCGGCGGACCAGGTGGCCGCGATCCAGGCCATTGCTGGCATACAGCGCTTCGCCCACCTGCGCATCGATGGGCAAGCGGCCGTCATAGGCCCAGGCGTCGTTGCTGCGAATGATATCGACGTGCTGACCACCATCGATGTTGACGCCCACATACAGCGCAAGCCGCTTGGCGCGCGACATCGTGATCGAGAAGTGCGTGTAGTCCAGGCGCTTCTGTGCATCCTCCGCCAAGGCCTCTTCCACCGTGGGCCAGGGCACCCCGAAGCTGCCGAGAAAGTCCTCGGCGTAGCCGCGCCGGCCCTTCAAGTCTTTGGCGGGGGTGACGCGTGGCGTCGCCGCCCGTGCCTCCAGCAACGTGGGGCTCGGTGCGATCAACGGGCGCAGGTCAGCGAGCCTGGGGCGGTATGCAAGGTCGATTTTGGCTTTACGTGCTGGCATCGGTCAGTCCTCCTTGGATAAACACGACTGCAACATAGGTTAATGACAATTGATGACACGCGTTAACCCCTGGGGACTATCCTGAATCGATGACCCGGACGTTGTCACCTGCCAGATGGAGCCAGTCCATGTGTGTTCGTCAGCCGCATCGCCATCCGATTTTCTGCCTGATCCCGCCCTATATGCTCGACCAGATCGCGCGCAACGGTGATAAAGCGCAACGGGAGGTCGCCTTGCGTACCCGCGCCAAGGACACGACGTTTCGCTCGTTGCGCATGGTCGCCGAACCTGCCAAGGGGCCGGCGCACATGGCCCTGGCCATGGGCGCCGATAAGCGCCGCTCGATCTACAGCGCCGAGGGCACCGACAGCCTGCCGGGCACGCTGGTGCGTGGTGAGGGGCAACCCGCCAGCGGGGATGCCGCGGTGGACGAAGCCTACGAGGGCTTGGGCGCCACCTTCGATTTTTTCGACCAGGTCTTCGATCGCAACTCCATCGACGACGCCGGTATGGCGCTGGACGCCACGGTGCATTTTGGCCAGAACTACAACAATGCCTTCTGGAACTCGACCCAGATGGTGTTTGGCGATGGGGATGCGCAGTTGTTCAACCGCTTCACGGTGGCGCTTGACGTAATTGGCCATGAGTTGGCCCATGGCGTCACCGAGGACGAGGCCAAGCTGATGTATTTCAATCAGTCCGGAGCGTTGAACGAGTCGCTGTCGGATGTGTTCGGCTCGCTCATCAAGCAATATGCCTTGAAGCAAAGCGCGCAAGACGCTGATTGGCTGATCGGCAAAGGACTGTTCACCCAAAAGATCAAAGGCACCGCCCTGCGCTCGATGAAAGCCCCCGGCACGGCGTTTGACGACAAACTGCTGGGCAAGGACCCTCAGCCGGGGCACATGGATGATTTTGTGCAGACCTACGAGGACAATGGCGGGGTGCATATCAATTCCGGTATTCCCAACCATGCGTTCTATCAGGTGGCGACCAAGCTCGGCGGGTTCGCCTGGGAGCGTGCCGGGCGTATCTGGTACGACGCGCTGCGGGATGCGCGGCTGCGGCCCAACTCGGGGTTCCTGCGCTTTGCGCGCATCACTTACGATGTGGCAGGCCGACTCTACGGCGCGAACACGGATGAACAGAAGGCGGTCAAGGACGGTTGGAAGGCGGTCGGCATTTCTGTCTGATGTGAGGAGCGGCCATGCAAATTTCGATCAAGGAAAACGGCGGCCCCGGTTATTTTCCGGGCTTGGCCAAGCCACAGACGGTGGAGTTGGACGCGCTGCCGGAGCAAGACCAGCAGGAACTGCGGCGGCTTGTCGAGGCGTGCGATTTCTTTCAATTGCCGCAAAGCCATGCACCTGCGCGCGGTAATCCGGGCCAGGTGCATTACACCCTGACGGTGAAGGAAGACGAGCGCGAGCACACGGTTTGCGTGCTCGCGCCGGTCAAATCGCAGGCGCTGGACGGGTTGGTGCAGTGCGTGCGTCGGCATATCCGTTGCTGAGGTTCAGGTGGGAGCGTTCACCCTGGCTGCCAGCGACGCACCGAGGCTGTAGAGCAACCCGCCGGCGATAACGAACAGCGCGAGCATGTAGAACATGGTGTGGGCGGGGTGTGTCGCCAAGACCATCCCGCACAGCACCGGGCCCAGGGCCGCGCCAACGTTGCCCAGGTTTTGCGCAGCGTAGTACATGCCCCGCAGATGATCGGGGGCGATGATGTCGATGAACATGTACTCGGCAGGGAACACGATGATCTCTCCCAGCGTGAAGACCGTCATGGATACCACCCAGAACATCAGCGAGGTAGACAAGCCGAACCCCGCCAGGCCGACGATAAACATGCCCAACCCACCTGCGAGCCACAGATTCAAGTGCTGATGGGTGATTCGCTTGCCGATCACGTATTGCAGGCTGATCACCATCAGCGCGTTGGTGGCCACCACGCTGCTGATTATCCGGTAGGCCATTTCGGGTGTCGTGGTGACGATCAGATATTGCGAGAGGTAAGCGGTGAATTGGCCGAACACCACGGCACTGAGTGCACCACCCAGGGTAAAACACACCAGCCGGTAATCACTGAGCAGCACCTTGCCGACCGCCAGGAATGGCGCGCCGGGCTGGCTCGTGTCCACGGGCATTGCATGCTTGTCACCCCACACGGCGTAAACGATGAAAAAACCGGCGCCCAGCATCGCCGACGCCAGGAAGGGCAGGCTGATGGCGAGCGCGGCCAATCCCGCACCGAGAAAAGGGCCGACGGCGTAGCCGATGTTGGTCAGGGTGTATTTGATCGAAAATGCTTCACTGCGCGCATCGACGGGCAGTAGCCGGCCAAATCCTGATTTGACCGCGATATCAATGACGGCGTACGCCAGGTTGATCGCGACCAGGCAGGCGTAGAACACCCACAGGTCCCGTGCGGCAAACGCTGCCAGAAACCCGCAAGTGAACACCGCGCAACAGCCCAGGATCAAGCGGTAACCTGGCTGGCTGTCCACCAGGAAACCGCCGTACAGGCTCAACAATGAGCCGAGGATCAGCGAACTGCCGATCACCAGGCCGATGTCGGCGACGCCCAATTGGAACTGGCTCGACAGGTAGATCACCAGATAGGGCAAGGTGATGGCCCTGGCGAGGGTCAACACCAGTGACGCACTCAGAAGCAGGTTGACGGTCAAGGGGTAGTTTTTCAGCGTGGTCAGCATCCGAGCCTCAGTACCGGGTTCATTGACCCTAGCTTACTGTTGAGTTGAATTCTGATTTAGGATGTTAATTACCAGCTTGGCTGACCTGAATTCACAAATGCGGGGCGTGCATGTTTTCTTCCGAACGCTTGAAAGGGATTGATGTGTTTGTGTGTGTTGCGGACTACGGCAGCTTTACCGCCGCTGCCGAGAAAATGAGCCTGACTGCCTCGGCCATCAGCAAAAGCATCGCGCGGCTTGAAACGCGCCTGGGCGCTCGACTGTTTCTGCGCACAACGCGGCGCTTGTCCCTCACCGAGGCCGGCGTGGCGTTTTACCGTACCTGTACGGGGGTGCTGGCTGACCTGGAGGAGGCCGAGCTGTCGCTGCGCGCGGAGCAAAGCGAGCCGCGTGGACGTGTGCGCATTGATCTGCCCAATGTGTTTGGGCGCGTGCGGGTGTTGCCGGTGCTGCTGCCTTTGCTGCAGGCTTTTCCGTCCTTGGTGCCGCACATTTCCTTCAGCGACGGGTTAGTGGACCCGTTCAAGGAGGGTGTGGATCTGGTGGTGCGTGTCGGTGAAGCGCAGGGCTGGCCAGAAACGATCGAACAGCGTGTGCTTGCGCACGAATGGCATACGTTGTGTGCCTCGCCGGATTACTTGGCGAACCATGGCACCCCGACGTGCGAGCGTGAGCTTGAACGGCATCAGTGTCTCGCCTATGGCTGGGTGGACGGTCGCGTCAGCCCCTGGAACTTCGCCGGTGAACAGGGCACTGCACGGCGTTGGCAGATGACGCCGCACCTGGTGATCGGCAATGGCGACGGCTTGATGCAGGCTGCGTTGGCCGGTTGCGGGATCGTGCAACTGCCGTCGTGGGTGGTCCGGCCATCGCTGGAGGAAGGCAAGCTGGTTGAGGTGCTGCCGCAGCTGGCCACCGAGGGAGCCGCGATCAGGCTGGCCTGGGTCAGGAATCGCCAGGCGTTGCCCAAGGTCAGTGTGGTGCTGGAAGCCTTGGTGGCGGGGCTGGGGGGGCGATAGCCACGACCCGTGCCCGCGCCACCCCTGCGTTTTACTTGCGGTCCAGCCACACCGTCTGCGCGTTGCAGAACTCCCGCACGCCAAAGTGCGACAGCTCGCGGCCGAAACCACTCTTTTTCACCCCGCCAAACGCCACCCGAGGGTCGGAAACGCTGAAGGCGTTGACGAAGATGCCGCCGGTTTCAAGCTGGTTGGCGATGTCGCGCGCCTTGGCCGGGTCGGTGGTGAAGATGCTCGCCGTGAGGCCGAACTCGCTGTCATTCGCCAGGGCCACAGCGTGGTCGGCGTCGCGTGCGGTGATGATCGAGGCGACAGGGCCGAACAGTTCCTGTTTGAACGAGGTCATCTGGTCGGTGACGCCCGCCAGTACGGTCGGCTCGTAGTAGTTACCGGCGCCGGGCACTTTATTGCCGCCCAGCAACAGCGTCGCGCCTTCTTCCAGGGTGGCCTGGACCTGGCCGTGCAACTCGTCGCGCAGGTCGAAGCGCGCCATCGGGCCGATGTAGGTGGTGGCTGACGTCGGGTCGCCCATCACCAGGGCACGGCTGGCCTCGAGGAACTTGGCGGTGAAGGCTTGCGCTACACCTTCCTCGATGATCAGGCGCTTGGCGGCGGCGCAGACTTGGCCGCTGTTCTGGAAGCGCCCGATCAGTGCGGCTTGCACGGCGGCGTCGAGGTCGGCGTCGTTGAGCACGATGAACGGATCCGAGCCGCCCAACTCCAGCACGCACTTTTTCAGCGCAGCGCCAGCCTGGGAGCCGATGGCGATGCCGGCACGCACGCTGCCGGTGAGGGTGACGGCGGCGATGCGCGGGTCGGCGATGGCTTTGGACACGCCGTCGTTGGTCACGTTGACCACTTCAAACAGGCCATCGGCGAAACCGGCCTTCTGGAACGCCAGTTGGATCAGATAGGCGCTGCCCATTACGTTCGGCGCATGCTTGAGCACGTAGGTATTGCCGGCCAACATCGTCGGCACTGCGCCGCGCAGCACTTGCCATACCGGGAAGTTCCACGGCATCACGGCGAAGATCGGGCCCAGCGGGCGGTATTCGATCTGGGCGCTGCCGTTGTCCACCAGCGTCGGCTCCGGGGCGAGCATGGCCGGGCCGTGGGCGGCGTACCATTCGCTGAGTTGCGCGCATTTTTCGATTTCGGCACGGGCCTGGGCGATGGGTTTGCCCATTTCCAGGGTGATCATCTGCGCCATGTCTTCGGCTTGTTCGCGCAGGGCGCTGGCCAGGCTCAGCAGCAACTCGGCGCGCTGGCTCACTGGCTGGCGGCGCCAGGTGCGGAAGGCGAGGGTGGAGCGGTCGAGGGCGGCGTCCAGTTGCTGCGCGGTTTCATACGGATAGCTGCCGACCGTTTCGCCGTTGGCCGGGTTGATCGAGAGGGCGTGGGTAGTCGCGTTCATGGCACCGTCCTGCTGAGTGAATTAAGTGGGGTTCAGCGTACGGGGCTATCTCTTTTCTGGAAACTGAATAATATTAAGCAATACGTTCACGATTGGAGAATGATGTGGATCTGGTGCAGCTGGAAATCTTCAAGGCCGTTGCCGAGCAAGGCAGTATCAGTGCCGCCGCGCAGTTGATTCATCGGGTGCCGTCAAATCTGACCACGCGCATCAAGCAACTGGAGCAGGACCTCGGTGTGGAGCTGTTCATCCGCGAGAAAAGCCGCCTGCGCCTGTCCCCGGCTGGATGGAATTTCCTCGGTTATGCGCGGCGCATTCTCGACCTGGTGCAGGAAGCCCGCGCGACCGTGGCGGGGGAGGAGCCCCAAGGCGCGTTTGCCCTGGGGTCGCTGGAAAGCACGGCGGCGGTGCGGATCCCGGCGTTGCTGGCGGCGTACAACCAGAAACACACCAAGGTCGAGCTGGACCTGAGTACCGGGCCTTCGGGCACCATGATCGAAGGCGTGTTGTCCGGGCGGCTGACGGCGGCATTCGTCGACGGCCCGCTGTTGCACGCGACCCTGGAAGGCGTGGCGGTGTTCGAGGAAGAGATGGTGGTGATTGCGCCGCTGCATCATGCGCCGATCACCCGTGGGCAGGACGTGAACGGGGAGAGCATCTACACCTTTCGCTCCAACTGCTCCTACCGACATCACCTGGAACGCTGGTTTGCACAGGACGGCGCGGTGCCGGGCAAGATCTTCGAGATCGAGTCCTACCATGGCATGCTCGCCTGCGTCAGCGCCGGCGCGGGCCTGGCGCTGATGCCACGCAGCATGCTCGACAGCATGCCGGGGTCGACGGCGGTGAGTGTGTGGCCGCTGACGGACAACTTCCGGATCCTGCACACCTGGCTGATCTGGCGGCGGGGGACGGTGTCGCAGAGTTTGAACAGTTTTGTGAAGCTGTTGGAGGAGCAGGGGGCGATTCGTGCGGCTTAGCCGCCCAATTGCAGGGTGCCCATCGCCAGCTTCGCCATCAGTGCGGTCGCACCCAATTGCACCAGCCACAGCGCCAGGCCGCCCAGAAAGACCCCCAGTGCCACTTGCAGCACCAGGCTCTTCTGGCGCTTGGGTTGCGGTGCGCGTGGAGCGTAGTCATGCAGTTCGTCGCGGTCGGCGCGCAGGTCCAGGTCGTCGTTTCTCATAGCATTCTCACAGCAAAGGGGCGGTCAAGGTTCAGTCTAGGGGCTGGAGACGAAAAAGGGGAAGCCATCGGCTTCCCCTTCTGGTGCAACAGCTGCAGGTTTACAGCACCTGAACGATTGCCTTTGTGACTGCATCAATGTTCGACTGGTTCAACGCCGCTACACAGATACGGCCAGTGTCGAGGGCGTAGATGCCGAACTCGCTGCGCAGACGGGTGACTTGCTCAACGGTCAGGCCGGAGTAGGAGAACATTCCACGCTGGCGGCCGACGAAGCTGAAGTCGTGGCCCGGAGCAGCCTTGGCCAGTTCGGCCACCATCTGCTCGCGCATGCCACGGATGCGCAGGCGCATTTCGGCCAGTTCGGCTTCCCACTGGGCGCGCAGCTCAGGGTTGTTCAGTACCGCTGCAACGATCGCCGCGCCGTGGGTCGGCGGGTTGGAGTAGTTGGTGCGGATCACGCGTTTGACCTGGGACAGGATGCGCGCGCTTTCTTCCTTGGAGTCGCCGACGATGGACAGTGCGCCCACACGTTCGCCGTACAGGGAGAACGACTTGGAGAACGAGCTGGACACAAAGAAGGTCAGGCCCGATTCAGCGAACAGGCGCACGGCGGCGGCGTCTTCGTGGATGCCGTCGCCAAAGCCCTGGTAGGCCATGTCGAGGAACGGCACCAGGTTCTTGGCCTTGATCACGTCCAGCACGTTCTGCCAGTCGGCCGGGCTCAGGTCGACGCCGGTCGGGTTGTGGCAGCACGCGTGCAGCACCACGATGGACTGCGGCGGCAGGGCGTTGAGGTCTTCGAGCAGGCCGGCACGGTTTACGTCGTGGGTGGCGGCGTCGTAGTAACGGTAGTTCTGCACCGGAAAACCGGCGGTTTCGAACAGGGCGCGGTGGTTTTCCCAGCTCGGGTCGCTGATGGCGACGACGGCGTTTGGCAGCAGCTGCTTGAGGAAGTCAGCACCCAGTTTCAGCGCGCCAGTGCCGCCTACCGCTTGCACGGTGGTGACGCGGCCAGCGTTCAGCAGTGGCGACTCAGCGCCGAACAGCAGGGTTTGCACGGCCTTGTCGTAGGCCGCGATGCCGTCGATTGGCAAGTAGCCACGGGCGGCGTGTTGCGCCACGCGAATGGCTTCCGCTTCGGCAACGGCACGCAAGAGTGGAATCTTCCCCTCCTCGTTGCAGTAAACGCCCACGCCAAGGTTGACCTTGGTGGTTCGTGTATCGGCGTTGAATGCTTCGTTGAGGCCCAGGATTGGATCGCGTGGTGCCATTTCGACAGCGGAGAACAGGCTCATTTTTGCGGCAGCTCTATGGGGGGTAGGAGGGACGTGTCGCGCTCCAGCCGAATGCACTAGAGCGGTGCACAAACGGGGAGTTAGTATAGAGACCATCACCGCCTGAGGCGACAGCCGAAACGGCTTTTCGGCCAAGTTTTTCGGTTTATTTGCTGACCGTTAGTCTTATTGCAACATTGATCGGTAAAGGCGTGTAGGACGATTGCCTTGAAACCCGTCACATTCGCCACCACTTCTACAGCTATCATGGTTTTTTCCTGCAACCTGCGATGATTATTCGCGGGTTGCTGAGCTATTTCGTCCCTGGCGGTTTTGAGTCTGGGGTGACTTCACGAGGTACGTTATGTCGGATTTCCAGCTCGTCACCCGCTTTGAACCCGCCGGCGATCAACCGGAAGCCATTCGCCAGATGGTCGAAGGCATCGAAGCCGGGCTGGCGCATCAGACCCTGCTCGGGGTGACCGGGTCGGGCAAGACCTTCAGCATCGCCAACGTCATTGCGCAGATCAACCGGCCCACCCTGGTGCTGGCGCCGAACAAGACCCTGGCGGCGCAGCTCTACGGCGAGTTCAAGGCGTTCTTCCCGAACAACGCGGTGGAGTACTTCGTTTCCTACTACGACTACTACCAGCCCGAAGCCTACGTGCCGTCCTCCGATACCTTTATCGAGAAGGATGCGTCGATCAACGACCACATCGAGCAGATGCGGCTGTCGGCGACCAAGGCCTTGCTGGAGCGCAAGGACGCGATCATCGTCACCACCGTGTCGTGCATCTACGGCCTGGGCAGCCCGGAAACCTATCTGAAGATGGTGCTGCACGTCGATCGCGGCGACAAGCTCGATCAACGCGAGCTGTTGCGCCGCCTGACCAGCCTGCAATACACCCGCAATGACATGGATTTTGCCCGCGCCACCTTCCGCGTGCGCGGCGATGTGATCGACATCTACCCGGCGGAATCCGACTTGGAAGCGATCCGCATCGAGCTGTTCGACGATGAAGTCGAGAGCCTGTCGGCCTTCGACCCGTTGACCGGCGAGGTGATCCGCAAGCTACCGCGCTTCACCTTCTATCCGAAAAGCCACTACGTGACCCCGCGTGAAACCCTGATGGGCGCCATTGAGGGCATCAAAGTCGAGTTGGCCGAGCGCCTGGAGTACCTGCGTTCCAATAACAAGCTGGTGGAAGCCCAGCGCCTGGAGCAGCGCACCCGCTTCGACCTGGAGATGATCCTGGAGCTGGGCTACTGCAACGGCATCGAAAACTACTCGCGCTACCTGTCGGGCCGTGAATCCGGCGCGCCGCCGCCGACGCTTTACGATTACCTGCCGCCTGACGCGCTGCTGGTGATCGACGAGTCCCACGTCAGCGTGCCGCAAGTGGGCGCGATGTATAAGGGCGACCGTTCGCGTAAAGAAACCCTGGTGGAGTACGGTTTCCGCCTGCCGTCGGCGCTGGATAACCGGCCGATGCGCTTTGATGAGTGGGAGGCCATCAGCCCGCAGACTATCTTTGTGTCCGCCACGCCGGGCAACTATGAGGCCGAGCATGCCGGCCGCGTGATCGAGCAACTGGTGCGGCCGACTGGTTTGGTCGACCCGGAAATCGAGATCCGCCCGGCGCTGACCCAAGTCGACGACCTGCTCTCGGAAATCACCAAGCGCGTGGCCCTGGAAGAGCGGGTGCTGGTCACCACGCTGACCAAGCGCATGTCCGAAGACTTGACCGACTACCTGGCCGACCACGGCGTGCGCGTGCGCTATCTGCACTCGGACATCGACACCGTGGAACGCGTGGAGATCATCCGCGACCTGCGCCTGGGCACCTTTGATGTGCTGGTGGGCATCAACCTGCTGCGTGAAGGCCTGGACATGCCGGAAGTGTCGCTGGTGGCGATCCTCGATGCGGACAAAGAGGGCTTTTTGCGCTCTGAACGCTCGTTGATCCAGACCATCGGGCGTGCGGCACGGAACCTCAATGGCCGGGCGATTCTCTACGCGGACCGCATTACCGGTTCCATGGAGCGGGCGATTGGTGAGACGCAGCGCCGCCGCGACAAGCAGATCGCCTTCAACCTGGAAAACGGCATCACGCCCAAGGGCGTGTTCAAGGACGTTGCCGACATCATGGAAGGCGCCACCGTGCCGGGCTCGCGCAGCAAGAAGCGCAAAGGCATGGCCAAGGCCGCTGAGGAAAGCGCCAAGTACGAGAACGAATTGCGCTCGCCGAGTGAGATCACCAAGCGCATCCGCCAGTTGGAAGAGAAGATGTACCAGTTGGCGCGGGACCTGGAGTTCGAGGCGGCGGCGCAGACGCGGGACGAGATTGGCAAGTTGCGGGAGCGGTTGTTGGCTGTGTGATTTATTTAAGCTCGCTATAAGTGAGGTTGTAGGCGGACAGCGGTGGATGTTGTTTTTTCCAGTCGTTGGCGAATTTTTTGCCGGCTTCTATCTGCTCGGCATTTAGCGTGGCGGTGATTGTCTCCAGCGTTTGCGCCGCCTCACTGTGCCTGATGTACTGCCGGGTACTATTGACCACTAGCCATAGCAGTCCGTACCCCTTGATCTTGTCACGGCGAACGTTGTAGCGATTTTTGTCTGATTTATCGACAAACACCTGCAGTAGCGCATAGGCATATGCCATGACGGCGCTCAGTTGGTTTTTTTCCAGGCGCTTGCTCAGCATTGCTGTCTGAAAACCTGCATTGAGGGCGAAATACGGACGTCGCTCCAGCCATTGCATCGCGGGTGGAAAACCAAGGTTGGCGGACCTTATTAACAGTGTGTCGAGCTTGGTGTTCCCGTTAGGGCTGTTGCGCAATTCTGGGGTTCTTTCGCTGAGGATTGCCTGTAGGTAAAGGGCTTCGCCATTGCCAGCGGCTCCGGCGCGTGACAGCCAGTAGGTGTCCTTCGTCAGTTCGTACATTTGCAGCATGGCATCGGCATCGTCCACATCAACGAGGTTTTGCGCCAGCTTTCTGGCTTTTGCCAGAGAGTTGACATCGCCCAGGCGCATCAATGCGTAGACATGGCTTTGCTCGCCGGCTAGGCGATACCAAGCTTTAGCAGCGTCATTGATAGTGCCAGCACTGCGTTGAGTGACCTCACCCAGGGCATATTGCGCATCACTATCGCCCGCCATGGCGGCGATAGTCAGATCGCTTTCAGCGTCCAGGAATTCCCCCAGGTTGTAGCGTTCCAGGCCTTTGTTTCTTGCAGCCAACTGCTCGTCGGTCAAAGGTGACAGCAGATGCGTGAATGACGTAATCAAATGGTGTGCTGCAGTGAGTATGTCTTGGTGATGCATGATCAATTACCTGCGTTTTTTGAGAAAGAACGTTGCCATTTCAGGTTATGGGCGCAGTGACCGGTACAAGCTGTATATGTTTAGAAGGTGGTTGTCCTCAGCCGGCTGTACCGCACTGGAGCCGAGGGGGGCTGGGCTGTTACCATTCGCCCCTTGTTTCAATTTCAGTTTTATCGCCCATTCGAGACCTGCCATGACCACCGTCCGCACGCGCATCGCGCCATCGCCCACTGGGGATCCCCACGTCGGTACTGCTTACATCGCCTTGTTCAACTACTGCTTTGCCAAGCAGCACGGCGGTGAATTCATCCTGCGGATCGAAGACACCGATCAACTGCGTTCCACCCGCGAGTCGGAGCAGCAGATTTTCGATGCCCTGCGCTGGTTGGGCATTACCTGGGCGGAAGGCCCGGATGTTGGCGGCCCGCACGGCCCGTATCGCCAGAGCGAGCGCAGCGACATCTACAAGCAGTACACCCAGCAACTGGTCGACATGGGCCATGCGTTCCCGTGCTTCTGCACCGCAGAAGAATTGGACCAGATGCGTGCCGAGCAACAGGCCCGTGGCGAAACTCCACGCTACGATGGCCGCGCGCTGCTGCTGTCGAAAGAAGAAGTGGCCCAGCGCCTGGCGGCCGGTGAGCCCCACGTGATCCGCATGAAAGTACCGAGCGAAGGCGTGTGCGTGGTGCCGGACATGCTGCGCGGTGACGTCGAGATCCCGTGGGACCGCATGGACATGCAGGTGCTGATGAAGACCGACGGCCTGCCGACGTACTTCCTGGCCAACGTGGTCGACGACCACCTGATGGGCATCACCCACGTGCTGCGCGGCGAAGAGTGGTTGCCATCGGCGCCGAAACTGATCCTGCTCTACGAGTACTTTGGCTGGGAACAGCCGCAGCTGTGCTACATGCCGCTGCTGCGTAACCCGGACAAGAGCAAGCTGTCCAAGCGCAAGAACCCGACCTCGGTGACCTTCTACGAGCGCATGGGCTTTATGCCGGAAGCGATGCTCAACTATCTGGGCCGCATGGGCTGGTCGATGCCGGACGAGCGCGAGAAGTTCTCGTTGCAGGAAATGGTCGACAACTTCGATCTGTCCCGCGTGTCCCTGGGCGGGCCGATCTTCGATATCGAGAAACTGTCGTGGCTCAATGGCCAGTGGCTGCGTGACCTGCCGGTAGAAGAATTCGCCAGCCGTGTGCAGCAGTGGGCGTTGAACCCCGAATACATGATGAAGATCGCGCCGCTGGTGCAGGGCAGGGTGGAGACCTTCAGCCAGGTCGCACCGTTGGCCAGTTTCTTCTTTGCCGGGGGCGTGAATCCGGATCCCAAGCTGTTCGAGTCGAAGAAACTCTCCGGCGATCAGGTTCGCCAATTGATGCAGTTGATCCTGTGGAAGCTGGAAAGCCTGCGCCAGTGGGAGAAAGATGCGATCACCGCGACGATCCAGGCGGTGGTGGAATCCCTGGAACTGAAATTGCGCGATGCCATGCCGTTGATGTTTGCCGCGATCACCGGGCAGGCCAGTTCGGTGTCGGTGCTGGATGCGATGGAAATCCTCGGCCCGGACCTGACCCGTTTCCGCCTGCGCCAAGCCCTTGATTTGCTTGGTGGTGTGTCGAAGAAAGAAAACAAAGAGTGGGAAAAGCTGCTGGGCGCTATCGCTTAAGCACGCGGTTGAAACGGCGAAACCCCGGTTTTCCGGGGTTTCGACGGTAAGTGATTGTTATCCCGGCAAAAAATTTTGGAAAATGTTGAAAATAAATTTGACACACTTCCAAAGCGCCATTAAGATTCGCCCCGTCCTCACCGATGAGGGGCTATAGCTCAGCTGGGAGAGCGCTTGCATGGCATGCAAGAGGTCAACGGTTCGATCCCGTTTAGCTCCACCAATTTACAGGTTCAAGGTCTGGCCACACCGTCCTTGAATCGATCAGTTCTCAGCGCTGATCAGTTGTACAGAAGGTTTTGTCCCCTTCGTCTAGTGGCCTAGGACACCGCCCTTTCACGGCGGTAACAGGGGTTCGAGTCCCCTAGGGGACGCCAGTTTCAACAAGCAGTTCGCAAGGCCTGCTGCGTCGCGAGACGAAAAATCCGGGGCTATAGCTCAGCTGGGAGAGCGCTTGCATGGCATGCAAGAGGTCAACGGTTCGATCCCGTTTAGCTCCACCAATTTACAGTTCCAAGGTTCCGGCCACACCGTCCTTGGATCGATCAGTCTCAGCCTGATCAGTGTACAGAAGGTTTGTGTCCCCTTCGTCTAGTGGCCTAGGACACCGCCCTTTCACGGCGGTAACAGGGGTTCGAGTCCCCTAGGGGACGCCACGATTACCCGCTTTGCGGGATTTTTAAGGGTCATTCAATTATTGAATGGCCCTTTTGTTTGTCTGGCGTTTGGCCAAATCTTTCCTCCATGCCCTTCTTCTCTTCTGACCAGCGGTCACGCCTGTGGCTTGCCAAATATTATTATGGTAATAATATTCAACCCATGAACATCGGAGGCAATGATGAGCGATAAAAAAGCGCAAACCCGCGAACGCATTCTGCAGGCCGCCAGCGCCGCGTTGATCCAGCGCGGCCCGGCCGAACCGAGTGTGGGTGAAGTCATGGGCGCGGCGGGGCTGACCGTCGGTGGTTTCTACGCGCACTTCGAAAGCAAGGACGCACTGATGCTGGAGGCCTTCACTCAGTTGCTGGCCAAGCGTCGTGCGTCGATTGATGACATGGACGCCCAGTTGACCGGGGAGGAGCGCAGAAGCCTGGTGGCGGCGTTCTATCTGTCGCGCAAGCACCGTGACTCTACCGCCCAGGCCTGCCCGATCCCGGCGACCGTCGGTGAGATGAGTCGTCTGCCGGATGAATTCCGCCAGGCGCTGAACGAGCACTGCGAGCTGATGGCTGCGCAACTCGCCGCCAGCCCTGAAGACACCGACAAAGCCCTGGCGGACATGGCGCTGATGATCGGTGGCCTGGCCTTGGCCCGCGCCTTGGGGCCGGGCGAGTTGTCTGACCGTGTGCTGCGCGCCGCCAAGTCGGCCGTGCGCTAGAAGAGGGCTGTCATGATGGGCACGTTAACCTGGATTCGTCGCTTCAACGGCACCCTGGGGCACCTGGCGCCGCAAACGGTGGCCAACAAGATGCGCCGGGCCTTCATGACCCCCCGCGACCTGCCGCCGCGTGACTGGGAGCTGCCGCTGTTGGCGCAATCGGAGCGCATCACCTTGCGCTTCGGTCTGTCCGCCTTGCGCTGGGGCCAGGGGCCTGCGGTGTTGTTGATGCACGGTTGGGAAGGGCGGCCCACTCAATTCGCCAGCCTGATCACGGCATTGGTCGACAACGGTTACTCCGTGATTGCTCTCGACGGTCCCGCCCATGGCCGTTCGCCAGGGCGTGAAGCCCATGTGCTGCTGTTCGCCCGCGCCATGCTCGAAGCCGCTGCCGAGTTGCCGCCGCTGCATGCGGTGATCGGTCATTCCATGGGCGGCGCCAGTGCGATGCTGGCGGTGCAGTTGGGCTTGCGCACTGAGGCGTTGGTGAGCATCGCCGCACCGTCTCGCTTTCTGGATGTGCTGCGGGGCTTCACCCAGATGGTCGGTTTGCCGGCGCGGGCGCGTTCGGCGTTCATCCAAGAGGTTGAGCAAACCTTTGGCATGCCGCTCAAGCATCTGGATGTGGCCCATTACCAGATGAATATCCCTGGCCTGATTGTGCACGCCGAAGACGATACGTTCGTCCCGGTCAAAGCCTCTCACGCTATTCACGAAGCCTGGTTCGACAGCCGCCTGCTGCGCCTGGAGCAGGGCGGTCACCAGAAAGTGCTGGCCGATCCGCGTGTGATCGACGCTGTGCTGGCGCTGCTGGCCGGCCGTCGTCTACAGGCGCGGCAAACGGCCTGATACACTGCCCCGGATACGTTAATCGACCGGGAGCAAGGCATGGGCTGGGATTTGGCAACGCCGTTTATCATCGATCTGCAGGTGGCCCCTGAAGACATCGACGGCCTGGGGCACGCCAACAACGCGGTGTATGTGTCCTGGCTGGAGCGCTGTGCCTGGCGTCATTCCCAGCGTTTGGGCCTGGACCTGACCGAATACCGCCGCCTGGACCGCGCCATGGCAGTGGTGCGCCATGAGATCGACTACCTGGCCGCCGGCTACGAAGGCGACGAGCTGCAACTGGCCACCTGGATCGTCGACTGGGACCAGCGCCTGAAGATGACCCGGCGTTTCCAGCTGGTTCGCCCGCGTGACGGCGCGACCCTGCTGCGTGCGCAAACCACCTTTGTCTGCATCGAACTCTCCACCGGCAAGCCCAAGCGCATGCCCGCAGAATTTCTCGACGGTTATGGCCCCGCCCTGACAGGGGGTTAACGGTTGCTGTGGGAAACCCAGTAAACTGCGCCACGATTTTTGTTGAGTGTTTTCCATGCAAATTGCTTTGGCGCCCATGGAGGGGTTGGTCGACAACATCCTGCGGGACGTGCTCACCCGTGTCGGCGGTATTGACTGGTGCGTGACCGAGTTCATCCGCGTCAACGACCGCCTGCTCACCCCCGCGTATTTCCATAAACTCGCCCCGGAACTGCTACACGGCGCCCACACCGCTGCCGGTGTGCCGCTGCGTGTGCAATTGCTCGGCTCCGACCCGGTGTGCCTGGCGGAAAACGCCGCCTTGGCGTGTGAGCTGGGCTCGCAGGTCATCGACCTGAATTTCGGCTGCCCGGCCAAGACCGTCAACAAGTCCCGTGGCGGGGCAGTGCTGCTCAAGGAGCCGGAGCTGCTCAACCAGATCGTCGAACACGTGCGCCGCGCTGTACCGGCGCACATTCCAGTCACCGCCAAGATGCGCCTGGGGTTCGACAGCCCGGACGGCGCGCTGGTCTGTGCCACGGCCCTGGCCGAAGGCGGCGCGGCACATATCGTGGTGCATGCGCGGACCAAGACTGACGGCTACAAACCGCCCGCTCATTGGGAATGGATCCCGCGCGTACAAGACGTGGTCAAGGTGCCGGTATTCGCCAATGGTGATATCTGGAGCGTTGAAGACTGGAAGCGCTGCCGCGAAGTCAGTGGCGCCGAAGACATCATGCTGGGCCGTGGCCTGGTCGCGCGTCCGGACCTGGCGCGGCAGATTGCTGCGGCGCGGGCAGGCGAGGAAGTGATCGAGATGACCTGGGCCGAAATGCAGCCGATGCTCCAGGACTTCTGGACCCAATCGGTGGCGCAACTGACCGAGCGTCAGGCACCGGGGCGTTTGAAGCAATGGCTGGCGATGCTCACTCGCAATTACCCTGAGGCGGTGGAGTTGTTTACGCTGATGCGTAGGGAAACCGACCTGGAGCAGGTCGGGCGATTGCTGGGGATGCCCAGTCAGCGGGAACAGTCGGTTACGCTGCAAGATTAGGTTTACATATATAAGTGTTTCAACCATTGCGATAGAGGGCACCGAAAGGTGCCTTTTTTTTGTCTGAAAAGTACGTTTGGCGTCATTGTCTGCCGTCTGGAGTAGGTTTCAGTCGCTGTATTGCTAAAGCGGGCGAAGTGTTATTTCGAGATATATGCAAGTGTCTATGAGTGTTTGAGTTTGACTGCAACTAAGTTTTGAATTTATGTGTTTTTTAGTGTGCGGTAAAGTACTTGTGTGCGCGTCAATTAACATAGGTTTCGCTTGTAAGGCGATCGTGTTGTTTTCTTTAAGTTACTTTGTTCAGAGGGTGTTGCCTTAAGTTTCCACTCCAGGAAGCGCCTTAGGCGTACACAGCCTGGGTTTTTCTCGGTTTGTCCATAGGCAAACACCCCTGGCGGTCAATTGGTTTCCTTATATAAGCCGCGCTTTTTCGGAACTCATTGTCGCTACGCCCCACGAATCTTACGAGTTTGCTGAACTCGCCGTTGTTTAACGCTCCCTGTCAATAACTGTCTCTCTCCTGCCATTGCAGGAGTTGGGCAAGGTCATAGGAATAAGAAAATGTCTAATGTCTCGACCCAAAAATTTGTGCCGATGAATACAGGTTACACTCAACTTAATCAGCCTTCTGTGCAAATGGATAAAGCACCTGGGTTATCGCCTTCGATGGACAGTGTTAGTAAGTTTCTGAAGGACACTAATCCCGCCTCTAAAGATACTCATGTGCCGATGAATAAGGAGTCGCTGGAAAAGTTGTTTGCCATGTTTGAGTTCGCGGTCAAGGCGATGCGCAGCATGCTCGCCGGTATGGGGGTGCTGCCCAAGTTGCCCGGTGAGGCGGATGCTCAGCCCCAGGTGAAGCCTGGCCCGGACGCCAAGGTCGTTGCGGATACGGCGGCCCAGAGCAAGGTAGCACCTGCAGCGGATACCAAGCCAAAAGTGATGCCAGCAGCTGATAATAAGGTTGCCACGGATACCGGTGTCCAACCCAAGGTCACAGCCGAAGCGGATACCAAGCCAAAAGTGATGCCCGGTGCCGATACCAAGGTTGCCATGGATACGGGAGTGCAACCCAAGGTCACGCCGCAAGCAGACGCCAGGGCAAAGGTGGAGCCCAAGCTAGATACACACGTCACGCCAGATAGGCCTGCGCAAGTGACTATCACGCCGGACGGTAAACCCAATGCCAAGCAGGTAACGACTACCCTCACCGACGTTGCACAGCAGAATAAGCTGTCGTCTGATATCAATGTGATTGTGCAGGTGCAGAACTGCCATTGCCCGCATACGGACGAAAAAACCCCGCCACAACCCCGGCACGCACAACCGGTGATAGCGCCAAAGGTCGACGTACAACCCACGCCGCCGTTGGTGGTGACGCCAACGGTTGAAACAAAACCCGCGCCGCAGCCGGCGGTAACTCCGAAGATCGATGCACAACCCACGCCGCCGCCCGTGGTGACGCCAAAGGTTGAAACAAAACCCGCGCCGCAGCCGGCGGTAACCCCGAAGGTCGATGCAGAACCCACGCCGCCACTGGTGGTGATGCCAAAGGTTGAAACCAAACCCACACCGCCGTCGGTGGTAACCCCGAAGGTCGACGCACAACCCACGCCGCCGCCGGTGGTAACGCCCAACATCGACACAAAACCCACGCCGGAGATTACATCCCCCGCACCCGATAACTTGGCGGACGACTTCGCCAGGCACTCCCATAGCCGGTTCTCCAGGTCCAGCCTCCGCTCTCGCTTCTGAGCCTGCTGCCTTGAAGCGTTAAACACCAACGTAATGATCGTTCCCTGGCCGATGCGGTCAGGGAGCCTCCTCAATGAGGTATGAAGTCATGTTGTCGATTAACCATCTTCCTGTTACACGACCCACTATTGATCCTTATGGCGCGTCAGGTTTTTCAGGTAGCGCTTCCCTCGATTCTGCCAGCCGAAACAGTTTGCGCACTCCGACACAGGCCTCACCCACAGCGTCGCAGCCTAGGAATATCGGGAATACTGCAGACCCCGAGGCCGTGTTGGGTATGCTTAAGGACTTGTTCATGCAGTTCTTCAACCAGTTGCAGGCCATCTTGGATAAAGGCGTACGCCCGCCGGTGCCGAAGAACAACGACGTACCCATTCCGCAACCCCACGTGAAACCCGCTGACGACGCGACACTGACAGACAAGCGAAACGAATACATTCCCGGGCTCTCCAACAAGCGCAAGGGTGAAAAACCCAACAACATCTGGACTGGTTTTCGCCAGGGAAGTAATGGTAATTGCGTAACGATTTCCGCCATCAAGGCGGCGATGGCGAAGTTTGGTCAAAGCCCAAAGGATATTTATAAGTCTGTGGAGGCCAGTGAGCAGGGTTATAAAGTTGTTATGCGTGACGGGTTTGAATTGACGCTGAGCAAGGCCGAGTTGCAGGCGGCTATTCGCGGTTCCAACTTTGTCGGCATGAGTGATCCAGAAATGCTCAAGGATGCCCACTTCCTGTTTGCCTGTTCCGCCAAGCGTGCGCAAATGGAGAACAACGACGGATGGGCGAGCAGAAGTTTCAATGCGGCGATCACGACGCTCAATAATGGTGAAGACGAAGACAGGAACAAGCCTGGCGAAGGCTTCCTGCGGCTGGGGTTGAAGGACCACATGAAGAGGGTCAAGGTGAGTGAATTCGCTGACCCGTCTTTGATCGGTATGGTCAATAGGCGCGGACATTCGGTTGCCGTCGTGGAGGGTTGCGAGGAGTTATACGGGCGCAAAGGCAATCGACCCAGGGATGGACAGGCCGTTGCGTTGATCTGATCACCTCGCCTGATCCGAGTTTCCGGACTCGAACTCTTCCACTGTTTCAGCAAAGAGTGAACGATATGAGTACGTTTGCGATTGGATCTTTCGCGCGCTTAAATCCCCTTGCGCCGCAATTATCAAACCACCCTGAAGCGTCTCGCATCCCAGCTTTTGATGTGCCGGAGAGGGGCTTTGGCGAGCATTTCAACGCGAGTTCACACAGCGCGGTCATCAAGTTGATGATGCTCAAGTTCGGCCCACGCCCTGGCGATATGTTCAGCGATGTAAGGAACAACGGTGAGGCTTACGACGTGACCATGAAAGATGGTTACCGGCTGCATCTATCCAAACAGGAACTGCAACAGGCAGCGTCTGCATCGCGTTTTACCGGCAGTGATGGCGATGTGTTGGGCAGTGCCCATTTTGCGCTGGCAGTGTTCATCAAGCGTAAACAACTCGAGCGCGGCAGTTCGCCGGATCTCCCCGATTTTCAGTCGATGCTGACGGAGTCTCTGCAAGGTGAAACGACCTTTAACATGCTCAAAGGTATGGGGTTATCCCGTCATCTTCAGCATGTAGCCACCGCAACGGTTGTGGCTGCGGGCGGAGCAGGCGTAGCAGACAGCTATGACGCAGGTTCTTCCCTGATTTATGCAGGCAAGGCGCATCAATTTGGCAGGGAGCGCTCACCGGACCGAGCCTACCTGTATACGTTGATGAGCGATAACGCACCAAAGCCTCCCGTGGTCCCGGCTCCCGTTGCGCCTATCGTCGTACCCAAGGTTGACCCGGCCACCTCGAAGGTCCGACCCGAGGCCGCAGGGGTGATGCAGGGCTTCAGTGAGGGCTCGCGAAATTTTGGCGAAGTCTTTGACCTGAGCAGCCACGCCGCGGTCATCAAGCTGATGATGCTCAGGTTTGGCCCGTCGCCCTCCGATATGTTTGAGCGTGTCGAGGCGACCGCTACGGGGTACAGCATCACGATGAAAGACGGGTTTGAAGTGACGCTGTCAAAGCAGGAGTTGCAGCGCACTGGCGCAGCGTCAAGGTTTTCCGGGCCTGATGCGCAAAAGGTCGCTGATGCCAATTTCATGCTGGCGGCCTTTGCCAAGCGCAAACAGGTTGAAGGCAATGCTGGGTTTGATGCCGTGCTATCGAGCACATTGTGCGGAGAGCACATTTACAACGTCTTGAAGGGCATGGGGCTGACCGGCTTTTTGCAGGTTGTGCCGCCGGACAAACTACGAGAACCCCACAGCGTCGGCGTCACCCATACCTTCAACTATTCAGGCGCGCTCGTCGTGAATGGCATCAAGCATAGCAACGGTGAACAAGCGTCAGTCACCAAGGACTATGGTTACCAGCTTGCCGCAGACGTCCCCGTCGACCCCAACGGCAAGCCTGCGCAGTTCTCGGCGGTACCCGTGGGGGTCAAACCTGACGATATCTGGAGCGGTTTTTATCAAGGTGTTGAGGGTAACTGTGTCACGGTGTCGGCCATCAAGGCAGCGATGATGAAATATGGACAAAACCCTCTGGGGATCTTCAAGCGTGTCACTGAAACGCCAGCAGGTTTCAGCATCGCCATGCGGGATGGTTGCACGGTGCGCCTCACCCATGCCGAGCTGAGCCAGGCACGAGAGGCTGCCAACTTCCATGGAATGGATAAAGGCCTGATTGAGGATGCGGTGTTCCTGTATGCCGCGAGTGCCAAGCGTGCCCAACTGGAGAACCATGAGTTTCGCGCCGGCGCTGGCTTCAATGCCGCCCTCAAAACGTTGAATAACGGGGAAGTCCCGGGCGATGCGTTACGACGCCTTGGCTTGTATGCATTCACTCGCGCAAGCAGCGTGGAGGAACTGGCGTCAGGCGTGCCAGGCACCCTAGCGAACTTCGGGCATTCCGTAGTCGTGGTAAACGGTGCACTTGATGATTATGGGGACAAGCGTGACTTGAACAGTTCGCACTGGATGCAACAGGGCGGTCACGCCTTGAAGCTGGTTTAACCCCGCCCATCTCCCGCGAGCAAGCGTTCCCTGAATCCGATCATAGGCAGTGGCCGGCTGTGCAAATACCCTTGGTACAAATGGCAACCCAGGCCCTGCAGGAACGCGAGTTGGTCCTGGGTTTCCACGCCTTCGGCAATCACCTCCAGGTTCAGGCTGCGGGCCATGGCGACAATGGCGCGGATGATCTCGGCGTCGTTGGGGTCATGGGTGGCGTCACGCACAAAGGATTGGTCAATCTTCAGCGCGTCCACCGGCAGGCGCTTGAGGTAGGTCAGTGATGAATAGCCGGTACCGAAGTCATCCATCGCAAAGCTCACGCCGAGTTTTTTCAGGCGGCGCATTTTACTGATGGTGTCGTCCAGATTCTGGATCACGATGCCTTCGGTGATTTCCAGTTTCAACAGGCTGAATGGCAGCTCGTGCTGCTTGAGGCTGCGCTCCACCCGCTCCACGAAGTCGTTCTGGCGAAACTGCCGAGGACTGATGTTCACGCACAGGCTGAAATTCAGCGGGTCGACCAGGCCTTCGGCGATCAACTGTTGGAAGGCGGCGCAGGCTTCATCGAGGATCCAGGTACCGACTTCAAGGATCAGGCCGCTGTCCTCCAGCACCTTGATAAACTCCGCGGGCGACTGCGCACCCAGTTGTGGGTGCTGCCAGCGCACCAAGGCCTCGGCGCCGACGATGCGGTTGCCCCGCGCATCCACCTGCGGTTGGTAATGCACGCTGAACTCGCCGCGCGACAGGGCCAGGCGCAGGTCGGTCTCCATGCGCAGGCGTTCGCTGGCGGTTTTTTGCATGCTGTTGTGGAACATCTGCGTGGTGTTGCGTCCTGAGTCTTTGGCGCGATACAGGGCGATATCGGCACGCTTGAGCAAGTCCGCAGGCGTGGAACCGTGATCGGGAATCAACGCCACGCCAATGCTCGGCGTGACCTGCAAGCGATGGCCATCCAGGAACATCGGCTCCGAAAGCAGCTCGCGCAAGGTGTCGGCCAGTTCCTGGACCTGGCGGCTGACTTCCGTGCGCGTGCCATCCAGGCCGCTGAGCAGCACTACAAACTCATCGCCACCCAGGCGCGCCACGGTGTCCTCCATGCGCACGCTGGCTTCCAGGCGGGCGGTGACGATCTTCAGCACTGTGTCGCCCACCGGGTGGCCGAGGGAATCGTTGATGTGCTTGAAGTGGTCGAGGTCGAGGAACAGCAGTGCGCCGCGCAGGTTGTGGCGCTTGAGCAGGGCGATCTGCTGGCTCAGGCGGTCCATCAACAGGGCGCGGTTGGGCAGGTTGGTCAGCGGGTCGTGATAGGCCAGGTGACGGATCTGCGCCTGGGCGTTTTTCAGCAGGCTCACGTCCCGTGCGGTCAGCAGCAGGCACGGGGTTTCGTTGAGGGTGATGGGTTCAACCGAGACTTCTACCGCCAGTAACTCGCCGCGTTTGTTGTGCCAGAGCATTTCCAGGTGATGGATACGACCCTTGATCTGCAATTCGGCCAGCAGCGCGGCACGCTGGTTCTCGTCGGCCCAGATGCCGATCTGGTAGAGGGTCAGGCCAATGGCTTCCTCGGCGCGATAACCGGTCAACCGGCAGAAACCGTCGTTGACCTCCACATAACGGCCGGTGTCGCGCTCGGTGATGGAAATCGCATCAGGGCTGGAATGGAAGGCCTTGGCGAATTTCTCTTCGCTGGCCTTGAGCGCGGCTTCCGAGCGCTGTTGTTGAGTGATGTCGCGCAAGGTGGTGACGATACACGGCTGGTCGCCCACCTTGATCAGCCGGCTGGAAATCACGCAGGTCAGCGCCTGGCCATTCTTGTGATGCACCACGATCGCCACATTGCTCAGAGCCTGCTCGCGGATCACCCGTTCGATCCGTTGCAGGCGCTTGCTGGATTCGTCCCACAGGCCAATCTGCTCGGCGCTCTTGTCGATCACCTCGGCGGCCGTCCAGCCAAAGGTCTGGGTAAACGCGGGGTTGATCTCGATAAACGCGCCGCTGTCCAGGCCGGTGACGCAGATTGGGTCGGGGCTGGCCTGGAACAGGCTGGCGAATTTTTCTTCAGAGGCGGTCAGGCGTTGTTCACGTTCGACCTGGTCGGTGATGTCGAGCAAGGTGCCGGCCATGCGCAGCGGTGCGCCGTGTTCATCGCGGTACAGGCGCGCGCGGCTTTCGAGGTAGCGTGAGCTGCCGTCTTCCATGGGCACGCGATACGTCAGTTGATAGTTGCCCGCCGGGCCTTCGCGCAGAGTGCGGTAGGCGTTGCGCATGCTCTCGCGCTCGTCATCGGGCATGCCTTCGAAGAAAGCGTCGAAGGATTCATGGAAGGGTTCCGGCGGCAGGCCGTGCAATTGGGCAGCGCGGGCCGAGCCATAAAGCATGCCGGTCGGGATGTGCCAGTCCCAGGTGCCCAGTTGCGCCGAGTCCAGGGCCAGGTCGAGGCGTTCCTGGCTGTCCTTGAGGGCTTGTTCGGCGTTTTTGCGCTCGGTGGTGTCGAGAAAGGTACTGATCAGGTAGGCCTCGCCTTCCAGTTCGACCTTCTGCGCACTGAGGGTGCCATCGTGGATCTGGCCATTGCTCGCGCAAAACTGGACTTCCATGGTGATCGGCTCGCCCTTGCGCTGGGTGGCTTTGACCAACTGCGCGCGTTGCTCCGGGTGACGCCACAGACCGAGGTCCAGGGTGGTGCGGCCGATGGCGTCGGCCACCGGCCAGCCGAACAGCATTTCGAAATACTGGTTGGCTTCGCTGATCAGGCCGTCGGCCTGGCGGGTCAGCAGGACCATGTTCGGGCACAGGTGGAACAGCGTGGCGAAGCGTTTTTCGGAGTGGCTGAGGGCGGCTTCGCGGTCGCGTTGGTGGGTGATCTCGCGGATCACTCCGATCATACGGCGCCGTCCGGCCTTGTCCGGCGCCAGGCTGCCGTTGATTTCCAGCCAATGAAGGCTGCCATCCGGCCATTGGATACGGTGATGCATGGCCTGCTCGAACGGCTCGCCCGCCAGCACCGCATGGAACGCCCGCACCACGCGGGCGCTGTCTTCGGGGGCCAGCAGGTCGAGGTAGTCCAGGTCTTTGGGCAGCGGTTGGCGCGGGTCAAAGCCAAACAACGCCTGGGTGCCCCGTGACCAGCTGATGCGGCCGGTGTCGATTTCCCAGCACCATGCCCCCAGCCGGGCAGCATTGAGCGCTGCCAGCAATTGCGGGGCGCTGTCCCAGCTTTGTTCCGCCGCTTGAGGGTCAAGGGCGTAGATGCGGGGCAGGGGTGGCACGGAATCGACGGGGTTGCGCATTATCAAAGGGCCTTGGCTCAATGGGCGTTCGGCGCGGCTTTATTCAGGCCTTGAGGCCGCACAGCTTCATGCCGGTATCCCTGGCAGATCGACCTGTGCATCCAATAGGCTCATGAAAGCCCGCGCAGCGTTCGACAGCGTCCTTTCGGTGTGCACGATATAGCCTAGCTGGCGACTGAGCTGTATGCCCGGCAAAGCGATACTTGCCACCTGATCATCCAGCATCGTGCGCGGCAATACGCTCCAGGCCAGGCCGATCGACACCATCATCTTGATAGTTTCCAGGTAGTTAGTGCTCATCGCGATGTTCGGCGTGAGGCCCTGGGCCTCGAACAATCGGCTGACAATATGGTGGGTAAAGGTGTTGCCGCCGGGGAAAACGGCGGGATGGCCGGCAATATCGGCCAGGCTGATGCTGCCGTTGCTGATCAGGCTGTGCTCCGGCGCGACCACGAAATCCAGCGGGTCATCCCACACCGGGGTGGCCCGCACCAGGTTGTGAGGATCGGGCGCGAGGGTGATCACCGCCACTTCGGCACGGCCATGGAGGATTTCTTCGTAGGCCACTTCCGAATCGAGAAACTGAATATCCAGCGCCACATTCGGGTATTCCCGGGTAAAGGTGCGCAGCACCGGCGGCAAGCGATGCAGGCCGATGTGGTGACTGGTGGCCAGGGTCAGGCGGCCGCTGACTTCGCCGGTGAGGTTGGTCAGGGCGCGGCGGGTGTCGTCCAGCACATTGAGGATCTGATAAGCGCGCGGCAGCAAGGCCCGTCCGGCCTCAGTCAAACCGACTTCGCGACCCAGGCGATCGAACAGGCGCACCTTCAATTGTTGTTCCAGGCCGGCAATGCGCTTGCTGATGGCCGGTTGGGTCAGGTGCAGCCGTTCACCGGCGCCGGAGAAGCTGCCGGTCTCGGCGATGGCAATAAAGGCGTTGAGGTTGGCCAGGTCCATTGTGGTATTCCAGTTGGTAATCCAAAGCATAAAAAATATGAATTTGAGTTATTTAATGTAGCGCCATACCATCAGCCTCACAAGCCAAAGGGTTATTGAAAAGCCCGGCATAGAGAAACACCGCTGATGAGGACCGACTGATGGCCGGCAAAACGCTTTACGACAAGCTTTGGGATTCCCATGAAGTGAAACGGCGCGACGATGGCTCGTCGCTGATCTATATCGACCGTCACATCATCCATGAAGTGACCTCGCCCCAAGCGTTCGAAGGCCTGCGACTGGCCGGGCGCAAGCCTTGGCGCGTCGACTCCATCATCGCCACACCCGACCACAACGTGCCGACCACCCCAGAGCGCAAGGGCGGCATCGACGCAATCGTCGACACTGTCTCGCGTTTGCAGGTACAGACCCTCGACGACTACTGCGACGAATATGGCATTACCGAATTCAAGATGAATGACGTACGTCAAGGCATCGTGCACGTGATCGGCCCGGAGCAGGGCGCGACCTTGCCGGGCATGACCGTGGTCTGCGGTGACTCCCATACCTCCACCCACGGTGCCTTTGGCGCTTTGGCCCACGGCATCGGCACGTCCGAGGTGGAGCATGTGTTCGCCACCCAGTGCCTGGTCGCCAAGAAGATGAAGAATATGTTGGTTCGCGTTGAGGGCAAATTGCCGTTCGGCGTGACCGCTAAAGACATCGTCCTCGCCGTGATCGGCAAGATCGGCACCGCCGGCGGTAACGGCCATGCCATCGAGTTCGCCGGCAGCGCCATCCGTGACCTGTCCATCGAAGGCCGCATGACCATCTGCAACATGTCCATCGAAGCCGGTGCCCGTGTGGGCATGGTGGCGGCGGACGAAAAGACCGTTGAATACGTCAAGGGTCGTCCTTTCGCTCCGGCAGGCGCGGATTGGGATGCGGCGGTAGAAGCCTGGAAAGACCTGGTTTCCGATGCCGATGCGGTGTTCGACACCGTGGTTGAACTCGATGCTGCCCAGATCAAGCCACAAGTCAGCTGGGGCACTTCGCCGGAAATGGTCTTGGCCGTTGACCAGAATGTGCCGGACCCGGCCAAAGAGGCCGATCTGGTCAAGCGTGGTTCCATCGAGCGCGCCTTGAAGTACATGGGTTTGCAGGCCAACCAGGCGATCACCGATATTCAGTTGGACCGCGTGTTCATCGGCTCCTGCACCAACTCGCGGATCGAAGACCTGCGCGCCGCGGCGGTGATCGCCAAGGGCCGCAAAGTGGCGTCGACCATCAAGCAAGCCATCGTGGTGCCAGGCTCCGGTCTGGTTAAAGCCCAGGCAGAAGCCGAAGGCCTCGACAAGATCTTCCTCGAAGCCGGTTTTGAATGGCGTGAGCCGGGCTGCTCGATGTGCCTGGCGATGAACCCGGACCGTTTGGAATCGGGCGAGCATTGCGCGTCTACGTCCAACCGTAACTTCGAAGGGCGTCAGGGCGCCGGTGGGCGTACCCACCTGGTCAGCCCGGCCATGGCCGCTGCGGCGGCCGTCAACGGTCGTTTCATCGACGTTCGCGAATTGATCTGAGGAATACCCGATGCGTGCTTTTACTCAACACACCGGCCTTGTCGCCCCTTTGGATCGCGCCAACGTCGACACCGACCAGATCATCCCCAAGCAGTTCTTGAAGTCGATCAAACGCACCGGTTTCGGCCCGAACCTGTTCGACGAGTGGCGCTACCTGGACGTGGGCTACGCCTACCAGGACAACTCCAAGCGCCCGCTGAACAAGGACTTCGTGCTCAACGCCGAACGTTACCAAGGCGCCAGCGTGCTGCTGGCCCGCGAGAACTTCGGTTGCGGCTCCAGCCGTGAACACGCGCCGTGGGCCCTGGAAGAATATGGCTTTCGCAGCATCATCGCGCCGAGCTATGCCGACATCTTCTTCAACAACAGCTTCAAGAACGGCCTGTTGCCGATCATCTTGACCGACGCAGAAGTCGACGAGTTGTTCAAGCAGGTGGAAGCCGAAGAGGGCTACCAACTGACCGTCGACCTGGCCGCGCAAACGGTGACCCGTCCGGACGGCAAGGTGTATCACTTTGAAGTGGATGCGTTCCGTAAGCACTGCCTGATCAACGGCCTGGACGACATCGGCCTGACCTTGCAGGACGGCGATGCGATTGCGGCGTTTGAGGCCAAGCACCGGGCGAGCCAGCCTTGGTTGTTTCGCGATGCCTGATTTGATGTAAGCAGGACTGGCTCGCGAAGGCGGCAGCACAAACAACACAAGTCCCAAGGAAAAGCACCATGACCAGCACTGCCCACACCCAAGTTGTGCAAAAACAATTCGGCGAGCAAGCCTCGGCCTACCTGAGCAGTGCCGTGCACGCCCAAGGCACCGAATTCGCGCTGCTGCAGGCCGAACTGGCCGGGCAGGGCAGTGCGCGACTGCTGGATTTGGGCTGCGGTGCCGGTCATGTCAGCTTTCACGTAGCCCCGCTGGTTAAAGAAGTGGTCGCCTACGACTTGTCCCAGCAGATGCTCGACGTGGTTGCCGCTGCGGCGACAGATCGCGGTTTGGACAACATCCGCACCGTCCAAGGCGCCGCCGAACGCCTGCCGTTCGCTGATGGCGAGTTCAACTTCGTGTTCAGCCGTTATTCGGCCCACCACTGGAGCGACCTCGGCCAGGCCCTGCGCGAAGTGCGCCGCGTACTCAAACCGGGCGGTGTGGCGGCGTTCGTCGACGTCTTGTCACCGGGCAGCCCGCTGTTGGACACTTACCTGCAAACCGTCGAAGTGCTGCGCGACACCAGCCACGTGCGCGACTACTCCGCCGCCGAATGGATGCAGCAGCTCAGCGAGTCCGGCTTGCATGTGCGCACCAGCAGTCGCCAGCGTCTGCGCCTGGAATACACCTCGTGGGTCGAGCGCATGCGCACGCCAGAAGTACTGCGCGCTGCCATCCTTGAGTTGCAGAAAGCGATGGGCCAGGAAGTGCGCGATTATTACGAAATTCAGGCCGACGGCACCTTCAGCACCGACGTGCTGGTGGTTTTCGCCGAACGCTGATTGATTTTTCCCGACCTGCCCACGGGCGGGTCGCTTGATGAAATGAGGAACGCATGAGCAAGCAGATTCTGATTCTCCCTGGCGACGGTATTGGTCCGGAAATCATGGCCGAAGCGGTCAAGGTGCTGGAACTCGCCAACAGCAAGTACAGCCTGGGCTTCGAGCTGAGCCACGACGTGATCGGCGGCGCCGCCATCGACAAGCACGGCGTGCCCCTGGCCGATGAAACCCTGGACCGCGCCCGCGCGGCCGACGCCGTATTGCTCGGCGCGGTGGGCGGCCCGAAATGGGACAAGATCGAACGTGACATCCGCCCTGAGCGCGGCCTGCTGAAGATCCGTGCGCAACTGGGCCTGTTCGGCAACCTGCGCCCGGCGATCCTCTACCCGCAACTGGCTGACGCGTCGAGCCTCAAGCCGGAAGTGGTCGCGGGCCTGGATATCCTCATCGTGCGCGAGCTGACCGGCGGTATTTACTTCGGCTCGCCACGTGGCGTGCGCGAACTGGAAAATGGCGAGCGCCAGGCCTACGACACCCTGCCGTACAGCGAGAGCGAAATCCGCCGTATCGCCCGTGTCGGCTTCGACATGGCCCGCGTGCGTGGCAAGAAGGTCTGCTCGGTGGACAAGGCCAACGTCCTGGCCTCCAGCCAGCTCTGGCGCGAAATCGTCGAAGAAGTGGCCAAGGACTACCCGGACGTTGAGCTGAGCCACATGTACGTCGATAACGCCGCCATGCAGTTGGTGCGTGCACCCAAGCAGTTCGACGTGATCGTCACCGACAACCTGTTCGGCGACATCCTGTCTGACCAGGCGTCGATGCTCACCGGTTCCATCGGCATGCTGCCGTCGGCATCCCTGGACACCAACAACAAGGGCATGTACGAGCCGTGCCACGGTTCGGCGCCGGACATCGCGGGCCAGGGCATTGCCAACCCGTTGGCGACGATTTTGTCGGTCTCGATGATGCTGCGTTACAGCTTCAACCTGGCGGATGCGGCGGACGCGATAGAGAAGGCCGTGAGCCTGGTGCTGGACCAGGGCTTGCGCACTGGCGACATCTGGTCGCAGGGTTGCACCAAGGTCGGTACGCAAGAAATGGGCGACGCAGTAGTCGCCGCGCTGCGGAATCTGTAATCTCTCGGGCCCGCTTGCAGTTGTTGCTGCAAGGCGGCCCACTTTTTAACAAGGTGTAGTTGCGATGAAACGTGTAGGTCTGATCGGTTGGCGCGGTATGGTCGGTTCCGTGCTCATGCAGCGGATGCTGGAAGAGCAGGATTTCGATCTTATTGAGCCGGTGTTTTTCACCACTTCGAATGTGGGTGGCCAAGGGCCGTCTGTGGGTAAGGATATTGCCCCGCTCAAGGACGCCTACAACATTGAAGAGCTGAAAACCCTCGACGTGATTCTGACCTGTCAGGGCGGCGACTACACCAGCGAAGTCTTCCCCAAGCTGCGTGAAGCCGGCTGGCAGGGTTACTGGATCGACGCCGCGTCAAGCCTGCGCATGCAGGACGATGCCGTGATCATCCTCGACCCGGTGAACCGCAAGGTCATCGACCAGCAGCTGGACGCGGGCACCAAGAACTATGTCGGCGGCAACTGCACCGTCAGCCTGATGCTGATGGGCCTGGGCGGCCTGTTCGAAGCTGGCCTGGTCGAGTGGATGAGCGCCATGACCTATCAGGCTGCTTCCGGTGCCGGCGCGCAGAACATGCGTGAGCTGATCAAGCAGATGGGCGCGACCCACGCCGCCGTTGCCGATCAACTGGCCGACCCGGCCAGTGCGATCCTCGACATCGACCGCCGTGTGGCCGAAGCCATGCGCAGCGATGCCTACCCGACCGAGAACTTCGGCGTGCCATTGGCCGGCAGCCTGATCCCGTGGATCGACAAAGAGCTGCCGAACGGCCAGAGCCGTGAAGAGTGGAAGGCCCAGGCCGAGACCAACAAGATCCTCGGCCGCTTCAAGAGCCCGATCCCGGTGGACGGCATCTGCGTGCGTATTGGCGCGATGCGCTGCCACAGCCAGGCGCTGACCATCAAGCTGAACAAAGACGTGCCGATCAGCGATATCGAAGCCTTGATCAGCCAGCACAACCCGTGGGTCAAGCTGGTGCCGAACAACCGCGACATCAGCATGCAGGAACTGAGCCCGACCAAGGTCACCGGCACCCTGAATGTCCCGGTGGGCCGCCTGCGCAAGCTGAACATGGGCAGCCAGTTCCTGGGCGCGTTCACCGTGGGCGACCAACTGCTGTGGGGCGCGGCCGAACCGCTGCGCCGCATGCTGCGGATCTTGCTGGAGCGTTGATCGCTTGAAGCAATGAAGAAACCCGCGCTCTGGTGACAGGTGCGGGTTTTTTATTGGCCTCACCCCCAGCCACCCGGTAAAGTGCCGCTCCCCCCGCAATGCCCGAGGCAGCCCCCATGACCCAGACCTTTGAAATTGCCGTGATCGGCGCTACCGGCACCGTTGGCGAGACCCTGGTGCAGATCCTCGAAGAGTTGAACTTCCCGGTGGGCACCCTGTATTTGCTGGCGGGCAGCAATTCCGCCGGCGCATCGGTGCCGTTTCGTGGCAAGAACGTGCGGGTCAAGGAGGTCGATGAATTCGACTTCAATAAGGTGCAACTGGCGTTCTTTGCGGCGGGTCCGGCGGTCACCCTGAGTTTCGCCCCGCGCGCCACGGCGGCGGGTTGCTCGGTGATTGACTTGTCGGGCGCGTTGTCGGCCGAACAGGCGCCGCGGGTGGTGCCGGAAGC
Source organism: Pseudomonas sp. P7759 (assembly GCF_013386445.1). Taxonomy (NCBI): domain Bacteria; kingdom Pseudomonadati; phylum Pseudomonadota; class Gammaproteobacteria; order Pseudomonadales; family Pseudomonadaceae; genus Pseudomonas; species Pseudomonas sp. P7759. The sequence continues at coordinate 54,904 of NZ_JACART010000031.1, read as the reverse complement.
CAATGCCCATGTGCTCGATGGCCTGGAAAAACCCTTCCGGCTCGGCAGTCCAAGCCCGTCGGCCACCCACCTGGCCGTAGTCCTCGCGCCACTGCGCAGCCTGTTGGATATCCAACGTGTGAGCGTCACCGCCAACCTGGCGATGTCGTCCCAGGGGCGTGAAGCCGTCAGCGAATTGGCCCGGCAAACCGCCGAGCTGCTGAACATGCGCCCGCTGGAGCCGAAACTGTTTGATCGGCAGGTTGCCTTCAATCTATTGGCACAAGTCGGCAAGCCGGACGACCAAGGCCATACCGACCTGGAGAAAAGGCTGATACACGAATTGCGTGCAGTGTTGGAAACTCCATTTCTAAAGATTTCCGCAACCTGCGTTCAAGCCCCGGTGTTTTTTGGCGATAGCCTGACAGTGTCTCTGCAACTCGGTGCGCCGGTCCACCTCGCTGCTGTGAACCGCATCCTCGACGCAGCGCCAGGTATAGAGCGGGTTGAAGAGGGGGATTACCCAACGGCGGTGGGCGACGCGGTCGGCCAGGATGTGGTCTATGTAGGACGGGTTCGTGCAGGTGTGGATGACCCGGCGGAACTAAATCTGTGGCTGACGTCAGATAACGTACGCAAAGGCGCCGCACTGAACGCCGTGCAGCTGGCGCAGTTGTTGATAAAAGGCCTTGCGTAAAAGATACTTGGCGGCAATTTGTAGATTGATTCTAGCCAGGCGCTATGCTTGGCCCCAGGCAGGAAAAGTTGCGCGTCGGTGACCTATCGGCTCGCCATGCCTTATGGCAGCGGTTACCAACCTTCTCGCAGGCCGGGGAGTGTTCAAACAAAGGATGAGGCTATGGTTCAAGTTCGCAAACTGGTGTTAGCAATAGCGGCCGCCTCGGCGCTGTCCTCCGGTATGGCGCAGGCGCTGCAGCTGGGGGAGATGACCCTCAAGTCGAAGTTGAACCAGCCATTGGCGGTGGAAATCGAATTGCTCGATGTGGGTGGCCTCACCGCTTCCGAGATCACGCCGAGCCTGGCGTCCTCCCAAGCCTTTGTGGATGCGGGCGTTGATCGCCAGGCGTTCCTCGATGACCTGACGTTTACCCCGGTGGTCAATCCCAACGGCCGCAGCGTGGTGCGTGTCACCTCCAGCAAGCCGTTGCCCGATTCCTACGTACGCTTCCTGTTGCAGGTGCAATGGCCCAATGGCCGGTTGATGCGCGACTACAGCGTGTTGCTCGACCCGGCCAAGTTCGACCAGCCGGCACCGACGACCGCTGCGCCAGCCCCGCGTCTGGCGGCGCCGGCCAGCAGCGCGCCAGCTGCAAGCAAACCGGCACAGCACACCACCACCTCCCGCGACACCTTGTGGGAAATTGCCGCGAAGAACCGCAATGGCGGTTCGGTACAGCAGACCATGCTGGCGATCCAGGCGCTGAATCCTGACGCCTTTATCGACGGCAACATCAACCGTTTGAAGACCGGCCAGGTCCTGCGCTTGCCCGATCCCGTACAAAGCACTGCGCTGCCGCAACCCCAGGCGATCGCCGAAGTCAGCGCGCAGAATGCCGCCTGGCGCCAGGGCCGACGCGCTGCCACCAATCCGGCAGCGGGCAAGCAGCAACTGGATGCCACCAAACGCACCCAGGCCGGCAATGCCCCGGCGAGCACTAACGCCAAGGACAACCTGAGCCTGGTTTCCGCCGAAGCGGCCAAGAAGGGCGCCAAGGGCAAGGCGGGCGATAGTGCGGGGTTGAGCGACAAACTGGCGATGACCCAGGAGCAACTGGACACCACCCGTCGCGACAACGAAGAACTCAAAAGCCGCGCGGCCGACCTGCAGAGCCAGTTGGACAAGTTGCAGAAACTGATTCAACTGAAAAACGATCAGCTTGCGCGTTTGCAGGCTGAGAAGGGCGCCCCAGCAACGCCGGCCACAGCGGCAATGCCTGCGCAGTTGGCAGGCGAGCCGGCGGCCGCTCCGGCCGCTCCTGATGCCGCCGCTGCGACACCTGCGCCCGCCGCGCCAGCACCTGAACCGGTCAAGGCGGATGCAACGCCTGCCGCCAGCGAGGGCAAATTCAACGACCTGCTGACAAACCCTATTATTCTCTGGGTGATCGGCGGTGCAGCAGCGTTGCTGGCGTTTTTGCTCCTGCTGCTGGGGATACGCCATCGCAACGCCCGTCGCGAAGAAGAAAAACACCTGCGCATGGCGCGCGCCCTGGCTGAAGAGCCGGTGTTCACCTCGAACATCGATCAGGACCTGCCGCCAGACAGCTTCGAAGGCCTGGAAGTGCCGTCGCCAACCGTCAAGCTGGCCGCTGCGCCAGCGCCAGCCCCAGTGGTTGAGCCGGCAGTCGCCGTGCCGACCGTCGCCTCCGTACTGGCGCCATTGGCGGTTGCCGTTGCGCCGGTGAACTCCACCGATGCACTGGCCCAAGCCCAATCCCTTGTTGACCGTGGCCACCTGAACCAGGCCGCCGACGTGCTGGAGCAGGCCATCAAGCAGGAGCCCAAGCGCAGCGACCTGCGTTTGAAGCTGATGGAAGTCTACGGCCTGCAAAACGACAAAGACGGTTTCGTGACCCAGGAGCGCCAACTGGTGGCCAATGGTGAAAACCATGCCCAGGTCGAGCAGCTCAAGAGTCGCTTCCCGGCCATGGCCGTGCTGGCGGCGGGCGTCAGTGCTGCGGTGGCCGCGGCTGCCTTGGACGCTCAGTACGTCAAGGATCTGCTGGAAGACAAGCCGGCCCCGGCCCAGGCCCCTGCGGAACCCGAAGCCTTCGACACCGATTTTGACCTGAGCCTGGATGAACTGGAAGAAGCCTCCCCAGCCGTGGTCAAGGAGGATCAGCAGACCTTCGAATCGCTGCTGCAACAGGAAACCAAAGCTCAGGCTGCGCCGGACGACCTGTCGGACTTCGACTTGGACCTGCAACTGGATGCGCCGGCGTCGGCGCAATCGGATGACGACTTCCGCTCCGGCCTGGAAGAGCAGATGAAGGATGTGCCGGCTGTCGAGCCGCCGACCCTGACCCCGGCGGCCCTGGATGACTTTGACCTGCCGGAAGACTTCGACCTGTCCCTGGCCGATGAGCCGGAAGCTGCCGCCAAGCCTGACGCCTTTGCATCCGAGTTGGACGATGTCAACGCCGAGCTGGATCGTTTGTCCCAGAGCCTGGAACATCCGTCCATCGAGCCTTCCTTCACCGCAGAAGATGCGGCGAAGGGCGACGATGAGCCGGAATTCGACTTCCTCTCCGGCACAGATGAAGTGGCCACCAAACTCGACCTGGCCCAGGCGTATATCGACATGGGCGATGCGGACGGTGCGCGGGACATTCTCAGCGAAGTGCTGACCGAAGGCGACGAAACTCAGCGCGGCGAGGCCAAGGAAATGCTCGGCCGGTTGGCCTGACCGCCATACTTCAATGCAGCGGCGACCTTCGGGTCGCCGTTTTGCTTTTGTGGGCACCCGCACAAATCGGCATAATGGCCGCCTTTGCGCAACTCATCAGGCTCTCAGTTCTTGGCAAATATAGATAACGCGGCCGCCGAAATGGCGGCCGCAGGCTTTTACCGCATCGCCCTGGGCGTGGAATACAAAGGCTCGCGCTATCGCGGCTGGCAGCGTCAGGCGTCTGGTGTACTGACGGTGCAGGAAACCCTGGAGAAGGCGCTGTCGAAAGTCGCCGATTCGCCGGTGTCGCTGATGTGCGCCGGGCGTACCGATGCGGGCGTGCATGCCTGTGGTCAGGTGGTGCACTTCGACACCCAGGCTGAACGGTCCATGAAGGCCTGGGTGATGGGCGCTAATATCAATCTGCCCCATGACGTCAGCGTCAGTTGGGCCAAGGTCATGCCGGCGCATTTTCATGCGCGCTTCAAGGCCATCGCCCGGCGTTATCGCTATGTGATCTACAACGACCAGATCCGTCCGGCGCACCTCAACGAAGAAATCACCTGGAACCATCGCCCGCTCGACGCCGAGCGCATGGCCGAGGCCGCGCAGCATCTGGTGGGTGTGCACGATTTCAGCGCCTTCCGTGCCGGCCAGTGCCAGGCCAAGTCGCCGATCAAGGAAGTCCATCATTTGCGGGTGACCCGTCACGGCAAGATGATCGTGCTGGATATTCGCGCCGGTGCGTTCCTGCACCATATGGTTCGAAACATTGCCGGGGTGCTGATGACCATCGGTACCGGCGAGCGTCCGGTGGAGTGGGCCAAGGAAGTGCTGGAAAGCCGCGTCCGCCGTACGGGTGGGGTCACGGCGCATCCGTTCGGCCTGTACCTGGTGGATGTGGAGTACCGCGACGAGTTCCAATTGCCGGAACGTTTCATCGGGCCACACTTCCTCACAGGTTTCAGCGAACTTGGCGGCTGACGCCCGGAAAAGCTTTTGTTACCATCCGGGACTTTCTCGGTCCAATCCCTGGGGTTTCCACGACATGTCAGCCGTTCGCAGCAAGATTTGCGGGATTACCCGCATAGAAGACGCGCTGGCGGCAGTCGAGGCGGGCGCGGACGCCATCGGTTTCGTGTTCTATGCCAAGAGCCCGCGGGCGGTGAACGTTTTGCAGGCGCGGGCGATCATCGCCGCCTTGCCGCCGTTCGTGACCACCGTGGGGTTGTTCGTCAACGCCAGTCGCTGCGAACTCAACGAAACCCTGGATGCCGTACCGCTGGATATGCTGCAGTTCCACGGCGACGAAACGCCGGAAGAATGTGAAAGCTACCAGCGTCCGTATATCAAGGCGTTGCGCGTGAAGGCCGGGGATGACATCGCGGCAGCGTGTGCGGCCTATGGTGGCGCTCGCGGGATTCTGCTCGACACCTATGTCGAAGGCGTGCCCGGCGGCACCGGTGAAGCGTTCGATTGGTCGCTGATCCCTGCTGGCTTGAGCAAGCCGATCATCCTGGCCGGCGGGCTCAACCCCGGCAATGTCGGGGCGGCGATAGAGCAGGTGCGGCCTTATGCCGTGGATGTCAGCGGCGGCGTGGAGCAGGGCAAGGGCATCAAGGATCACGACAAGATTCGCGCATTTATGCAAGCTGTGCGCGGGATGTGACGGCTGGCAGTCTGCCGCCGTCCATAACTACCACTGTGTAAAACAGCACAGTGCCGCCTGAGGGTGGCCTGGAAACGAAATGGCAACCCTGCGCTGGCAGGTTGTCTGGAAGGCTGAGGATACATGCGGGAAAAGGCCGGTCGAACGTCTGACCCCGTCCAGCATGTGTCATCGCCACATATGAATTTAGCTCAAGGGCATACGCGGGGCTGTGTTCAAGCCACCGGTACTGGAGAAAGAAAGCATGAGCAACTGGTTAGTAGACAAACTGATCCCTTCGATCATGCGTTCCGAGGTGAAGAAAAGCTCGGTTCCTGAAGGTCTGTGGCACAAGTGCCCATCCTGCGACGCGGTGTTGTACCGCCCGGAGCTGGAAAAGACCCTGGACGTTTGCCCCAAGTGCAACCACCACATGCGTATCGGCGCCCGCGCCCGCATCGACATTTTCCTGGACACCGAAGGTCGTAACGAGCTGGGTGCCGACCTGGAGCCGGTTGACCGCCTCAAGTTCCGCGACAGCAAGAAGTACAAGGACCGTCTGGTCGGCGCGCAGAAGCAGACCGGCGAGAAGGACGCGCTGATTTCCGTCAGCGGCAAACTGCTGGGCATGCCTGTCGTGGTGTCGGCGTTCGAGTTCTCCTTCATGGGTGGTTCCATGGGTGCCATCGTTGGTGAGCGCTTCGTTCGCGCCGCCAACTACGCCCTGGAAAACCGTTGTCCGATGATCTGCTTCGCCGCCTCCGGTGGTGCGCGCATGCAGGAAGCCCTGATCTCCTTGATGCAAATGGCCAAGACCTCTGCGGTACTGGCGCGTCTGCGCGAAGAAGGCATCCCGTTCATCTCCGTGCTGACCGACCCGGTCTACGGCGGCGTTTCCGCCAGCCTGGCGATGCTGGGTGACGTGATCGTCGGCGAGCCAAAGGCGCTGATCGGCTTTGCTGGCCCGCGTGTGATTGAGCAAACCGTACGTGAAAAACTGCCGGAAGGTTTCCAGCGCAGCGAGTTCCTGCTGGAGCACGGTGCGATTGACCTGATCATCCCGCGCGGTGAACTGCGTCCACGCCTGGGTAACCTGCTGGCACAAATGATGGGCCTGCCGACCCCTGTGTACGTCGCGCCTAAAGTTGAGCCGATCGTCGTGCCGCCGGTGCCTGCAAACCTATGACCCAACGTACCCTGGGCGAATGGCTCGCCTACCTTGAGCAGTTGCATCCGTCCGCCATCGACATGGGCCTGGAGCGCTCGCAACAGGTAGCGGCCCGCCTCGGGTTGGGCCGGCCGGCACCGCGTGTGATCACGGTGACCGGCACCAACGGCAAAGGCTCTACCTGTGCCTTTGTCGCGGCGCTGCTGCAGGCCCAAGGGCTGAAAGTCGGCGTCTACAATTCCCCGCACCTGCTGCGTTACAACGAGCGGGTGCAGCTCAATGGTGTCGAAGCCACCGATGAGCAACTCTGCGAAGCCTTCGCCGCGCTCGATGCCGGCCGGGGCGAGACTTCCCTGACTTACTTCGAGATGGGCACCTTGGCGGCGTTCTGGCTGTTCGAGCGTGCGCAATTGGATGTTGTGGTGCTGGAAGTCGGCCTGGGCGGGCGCCTGGACACGGTCAACGTGGTGGATGCCGACCTGGCGTTGGTCACCAGCATTGGCGTGGACCACGCCGACTACCTGGGCAATACCCGCGAATCCGTGGCCTATGAAAAAGCCGGGATCTTCCGCCTGGGCAAGCCTGCACTGTGCGGTGACCTGGATCCGCCGCATACCTTGCTCGACAAGGTGCGCGAGCTGGATTGCCCGTTTTTCCTGCGCGGTCGCGACTTCAATCTGGAAATCGATGCGCAGCACTGGCAATGGCACGGGCGTGATACCCGTGGCCAGGCTGTAGAGCTGCGCGACCTGCCGCTGCTGAACCTGCCAATGGAAAACGCCGCGCTCGCACTGCAGGCCTATCTGCTGCTGGATCTGCCGTGGAATGCTGAGCAGATTGCCGCCACCTTGCTGGCGACACGTGTAGTCGGGCGATTGGATCGTCGCGAGTTCCAATGGCAAGGCAAACGCCTGAACCTGTTGCTGGACGTGGGGCATAACCCCCATGCGGCCGAGTACCTTGCGCAACGCCTGTCGCGCACGCCGCCGGTCGGTCGTCGCCTTGCAGTCTTTGGCTTGTTAGCCGATAAGGACCTGGACGGTGTGGTTGCGCCCTTGCTGCGCAATGTCCAGGCGTGGGCCGTAGCGCCCCTGGATACCTCGCGCAGCCGACCTGCCGCCGAGCTGGAAGTGGCCTTGCAGAACCTTGGTGCGCCGGTGGCGTCGTATGCAAGCGTGACCGCTGCCCTTGAAGCGCAGTGCGCCGTTGCCACCCCCGATGATGAGATTCTGTTGTTCGGGTCATTTTATTGTGTTGCCGAGGCGCTCGAGTGGTTGGCCCGGCGCTCCACGGAGGAAGCTGCACATGGCATTACTGGATAGCGCATACAAGCAGCGAATGGTCGGAGCCCTGGTGTTGGTGGCGTTGGCGGTGATTTTCCTGCCGATGCTGTTCTCGCGTCAGGACGAAGAGCGCCAAGTGGTCGTCGAAGCCCCGGCTGCGCCACAGGCGCCGGCGGTACCGCAAGTACAGGTTGAACCGGTGGTGGTGCCTGAGCCCCAGGCCTTGCCGGAAGAAGAGCCGGTGCCTACCGATGCGGAGGTGGCTGCCCAGCAAGCTCCATCGATGCCGGTTCAGCCGAGCGTGCCAGTGGTCAAGCCAGCGCCTGCGCCGGCCGTAGCGGCCAAGCCTGCCACGCCTGCGCCCGCACCGAAGCCGGTAGCGCCGCAACCGGCTGCACCGGGCAAGCCGGATGTGGGGCAGAGCCGTATTGATCCGAATGGCCTGCCGATCAGTTGGTCGATTCAAGTCGCCAGCCTGGGTAATCGCGAAGGCGCTGATGCTTTGCAGAAGAAGCTGCGCAGCCAAGGCTATAACGCCTATATCCGCAGCGCCGATGGCAAGAACCGTGTGTTTATCGGGCCGCTGATCGAGCGTGCCGAGGCGGATCGCCTGCGAGATCTGCTGGACCGCCAGCAGAACCTCAAGGGGTTTGTGACCCGTTTTCAGCCTGAGCGCGACTAATACCGCTAGTCTCTGGTTGGAATGCAAGCCAGCTCCCACATTCGTTTTATGGTGGGGTTGAGATCGGATTCGCTCGCCCCAAACTACTGATTTGCAAGGCACTGACAATCACAGCTTACCGATAGCCCGACGCTCTGCTAAAATGCGCCGCCTCATCTGTCCGTAGGCTGAACTGTGCCATTTACCTGGGTTGATTGGGCGATCGTCGCAATCGTCGCCATCTCCGCTTTGATCAGTCTAAGCCGCGGCTTCGTAAAAGAAGCACTGTCGTTGCTGACATGGATCATCGCAGGAGTCGTAGCCTGGATGTTCGGCGGTTCATTGTCGGTCTACCTGGCCGGATACATCGAGACACCTTCGGCTCGCGTCATCGCGGGCTGCGCCATCATGTTCATCGCCACGCTGCTGGTGGGAGCAATGGTCAATTATCTTATCGGCGAGTTGATACGTGTCACCGGCCTCTCCGGGACCGATCGATTCCTCGGCATGGCCTTTGGCGCCGCGCGTGGCGCGTTGCTGGTGGTCGTGGCGGTCGGGCTGTTGAGCCTGGGGCCGGTACAGCAGGATTCGTGGTGGCAGGAGTCGGTACTCGTGCCAAAATTTCTATTGGTTGCAGATTGGTCCAAGAACCTCATTTTGGGGTGGAGCAGTCAGTGGCTGGCCAGCGGAATCAGCGTACCCGCTGATCTTCCGTTCAAGGAACACCTCTTACCGGCCAAAACGCCTCAGTAAGCTGTGTTCAGTCAAGATTCATTAAGTAGGGGTTGCGTCGCATGTGTGGCATCGTCGGTATCGTCGGTAAGTCGAACGTCAATCAGGCGCTGTATGACGCGCTAACCGTCCTCCAGCACCGCGGCCAGGACGCTGCCGGTATTGTGACCAGCCACGACGGCCGGTTATTCCTGCGCAAGGACAATGGCCTGGTGCGTGACGTGTTCCATCAGCGTCACATGCAGCGCCTGGTCGGGCACATGGGCATTGGCCATGTGCGTTACCCGACCGCCGGTAGCTCGACCTCGGCCGAAGCTCAACCGTTTTACGTCAACTCGCCTTACGGCATCACCTTGGCGCATAACGGTAACCTGACCAACGTTGAACAGCTGGCCAAGGAGATTTACGAATCTGACCTGCGCCACGTCAACACCAGCTCCGACTCGGAAGTGCTGCTCAACGTGTTTGCCCACGAGCTGGCCCAGCGCGGCAAGCTGCAGCCGACCGAAGAGGACGTGTTCGCTGCCGTCACTGACGTGCACAACCGTTGCGTCGGTGGCTACGCCGTGGTGGCCATGGTCACCGGTTATGGCATCGTCGGCTTCCGTGACCCGCATGGCATCCGTCCGATCGTGTTCGGCCAGCGTCACACCGACGAAGGCGTCGAGTACATGATCGCGTCCGAAAGTGTGTCCCTGGACGTGCTGGGCTTCACCCTGATCCGCGACCTTGCGCCAGGCGAAGCGGTGTACATCACCGAAGACGGCAAACTGCACACCCGCCAGTGCGCCGTGGCGCCGAAACTCACCCCGTGCATCTTCGAGCACGTCTACCTGGCGCGTCCGGATTCGATCATCGACGGTGTCTCGGTGTACAAGGCGCGTCTGCGCATGGGCGAGAAGCTGGCCGAGAAGATCCTGCGCGAGCGTCCTGAGCACGACATCGACGTGGTGATCCCGATTCCGGACACCAGCCGCACCGCTGCGCTTGAGCTGGCCAACCACTTGGGCGTCAAGTTCCGCGAAGGCTTCGTGAAGAACCGCTACATCGGCCGTACCTTCATCATGCCGGGCCAGGCTGCACGCAAGAAGTCGGTGCGCCAGAAGCTCAACGCCATCGAACTGGAGTTCCGCGGCAAGAACGTGATGCTGGTGGATGACTCCATCGTGCGCGGCACTACCTGCAAGCAGATCATCCAGATGGCCCGCGAAGCCGGTGCGAAGAACGTGTACTTCTGTTCCGCAGCGCCTGCCGTGCGTTACCCGAACGTCTACGGCATCGACATGCCGAGCGCCCATGAGCTGATCGCTCACAACCGCTCGACCCAGGACGTGGCCTACCTGATCGGCGCTGATTGGCTGATCTACCAGGACCTGCCGGACCTGATCGAGGCGGTTGGTGGTGGCAAAATCAAGATCGACCAGTTCGACTGCGCCGTGTTTGACGGCAAGTATGTGACCGGTGATGTCGACGAGGCCTACCTGAACAAGATCGAGCAGGCGCGTAACGACTCGTCGAAGATCAAGACCCAGGCGGTCAGCGCGATCATCGACCTGTACAACAACTGAGTGACAACCGGCCCTGAGGGGCCGGTTTTGTATCTTAAATAAAGAATTGAGTAAGGAGTCGCAGCATGAGTCAGGAATGGGATGCCGGTCGGTTGGACAGCGACCTCGATGGCGTAGCTTTCGATACCCTGGCTGTGCGCGCCGGCCAGCACCGCACCCCGGAAGCTGAGCACGGTGACCCGATGTTCTTCACTTCCAGCTATGTGTTCCGCACGGCGGCCGATGCTGCTGCGCGCTTTGCTGGCGAAGTGCCGGGCAACGTGTATTCGCGTTATACCAACCCGACCGTGCGCGCGTTCGAAGAGCGTCTCGCGGCACTGGAAGGCGCTGAGCAGGCGGTGGCCACGGCCACTGGCATGGCGGCGATCCTGGCGGTGGTGATGAGCCTGTGCAGTGCCGGCGACCATGTACTGGTGTCGCGCAGTGTGTTCGGTTCGACCATCAGCCTGTTCGAGAAGTACTTCAAGCGCTTCGGTATCGAAGTGGACTACGTGCCCCTGGCGGATCTTTCCGGTTGGGATGCGGCGATCAAGGCCAACACCAAGTTGCTGTTCGTCGAGTCGCCGTCCAATCCATTGGCCGAGCTGGTGGATATCGCTGCGTTGTCCGAAGTGGCGCATGCCAAGGGCGCGATGCTGGTCGTAGACAACTGCTTCTGCACCCCGGCGCTGCAACAGCCGTTGAAGCTGGGGGCGGACATTGTCGTGCATTCGGCGACCAAGTTCATCGACGGCCAGGGCCGTTGCATGGGCGGTGTGGTTGCAGGCCGTAGCGAGCAGATGAAAGAAGTCGTCGGCTTCCTGCGTACGGCCGGCCCGACCTTGAGCCCGTTCAATGCGTGGATCTTCCTCAAGGGCCTCGAGACCCTCAACCTGCGGATGAAGGCCCACTGCGCCAACGCCCAGGCTTTGGCTGAGTGGCTGGAGCAGCAGGACGGTATCGAAAAGGTGCATTACGCCGGTCTCAAGAGCCACCCGCAACATGAATTGGCCCAGCGCCAGCAGCGTGGTTTCGGGGCGGTGGTGAGCTTTGAGGTGAAGGGCGGCAAAGAGGGCGCCTGGCGCTTTATCGATGCGACCCGTCTGATCTCCATCACTGCCAACCTGGGTGACAGCAAGACCACCATTACTCATCCGAGTACCACTTCCCATGGTCGTCTGGCACCGCAGGAGCGTGAAGCGGCTGGTATCCGTGACAGCCTGATCCGCATTGCGGTCGGCCTGGAAGATGTTGCTGACTTGCAAGCTGATCTGGCTCGCGGGCTGGCGGCCTTGTGATCGAGTGGTCCATGGAGGCTGCGGCAGCCAGTAACGGGCGCGTCGCGCTGGTGACGGGCGCGGCGCGGGGCATTGGCCTTGGGATTGCTGCGTGGCTGATCAGCGAAGGCTGGCAGGTGGTGTTGACCGACCTGGACCGTGAGCGTGGCTCCAAGGTGTCCAAGGTGCTGGGTGATAACGCCTGGTTTATCAGCATGGACGTGGCCGACGAGAAGCAGGTGGCCCAAGGTGTTGCCGAGGTATTGGGGCAGTTTGGGCGCCTGGATGCGTTGGTGTGCAATGCGGCGGTGGCTGATCCGCGCAATATCACCCTGGAAAGCCTCGACCTGGCGTACTGGAATCGAGTGCTTGCGGTGAATCTCAGTGGGCCGATGTTGCTGGCCAAGCATTGTGCGCCTTACCTGCGCGCCCATGGCGGGGCCATCGTCAACCTGGCATCGACCCGGGCTCGCCAGTCTGAGCCGGACACCGAAGCGTACGCGGCGAGCAAGGGTGGCCTGCTGGCCCTTACGCACGCCCTGGCAATGAGCTTGGGCCCGGAAGTGCGGGTCAATGCAGTCAGCCCTGGCTGGATCGATGCGCGTGATCCGGCGGCGCGTCGCGCCGAGCCGTTGAGTGATGCTGATCATGCGCAACATCCGGCGGGCAGGGTAGGCACTGTAGAAGACGTGGCGGCGATGGTCGCGTGGCTGCTGTCCCGTCAGGCGGGGTTTGTTACCGGACAAGAGTTTGTCGTGGACGGTGGCATGAGCAAGAAGATGATTTACAGCGAGTAGGGCGGGTAGCCGTCTTGAAGCATTTTTGTCTTTTTCAGAAAAACTTCAAGCAGGCTATTGACTTAGGTCCGATACCTGCGTAAATTTCGCGGCCTCAACGAAGCAAAGGGTGATTAGCTCAGCTGGGAGAGCATCTGCCTTACAAGCAGAGGGTCGGCGGTTCGATCCCGTCATCACCCACCACTTCTTGAGAGTTTTGCCCCAGGGCAAGACGCAACGTTAAAGGTTGCACCGACGCGCAGCGGTAGTTCAGTCGGTTAGAATACCGGCCTGTCACGCCGGGGGTCGCGGGTTCGAGTCCCGTCCGCTGCGCCATATTTTCCAGGTCTGATTCGTCGGGCTTGAGATTGAACAGCCTAGGCTGATCGATCAGATGTTTAAAGACGGTTGAGGGTTTTACGCTCAGCCCGTCAAGCGATACGCAGCGGTAGTTCAGTCGGTTAGAATACCGGCCTGTCACGCCGGGGGTCGCGGGTTCGAGTCCCGTCCGCTGCGCCATATCTGCCTCAAGGCCCACTGAACGCCTTGAAGCGCAAAGCAAGCCTCTGGCTACTTTGATCCGATAGCAAATACCCTGGTCGAAAGACCGGGGTTTTTTGTGTCTGTGATTTGGTGGTTCATGACGGGCGCCGGCTTGCCGGCGCCCATCGCGCTGTCAGAAACCCAGCTTGTCCCGCAGCCCGTAGTACCAGGCGCCCATTGCCGCGAACGGCGTACGCAACAGTTGCCCGCCCGGGAACGGGTAGTGCGGCAGGTCGGCAAACGCGTCAAAACGCTCTGCCTGGCCTCTGAGTGCCTCCGCCAGTACCTTGCCGGCCAGGTGCGTATACGTGACGCCATGGCCACTGCAGCCCTGTGAGTAGTAGATGTTGTCGCCCAGGCGTCCCACCTGCGGCAGGCGCGACAGAGTCAGCAGGAAATTGCCGGTCCAGGCGTAGTCGATCTTTACGTCCTTGAGCTGTGGGAAGGCCTTGAGCATCTTCGGACGGATGATCGCCTCGATATTTGCCGGGTCGCGCGCGCCATACACCACGCCACCGCCGAAAATCAGGCGCTTGTCGCTGGTGAGGCGGTAGTAGTCGAGTAGGTAGTTACAGTCTTCTACGCAGTAATCCTGCGGCAGCAGGGTTTTTGCCAGTTCGTCACCCAGCGGGGCGGTAGTGATCACTTGCGTGCCGCAGGGCATCGACTTGGCTGCCAGCTCCGGCACCAGGTTGCCCAGGTAGGCATTGCCCGCGACGATAATGAACTTGGCCCTGACCTTGCCCTCGGCGGTATGCACCACTGGGTTGGCGCCGCGCTCGATTCGCACGGCTGCCGATTGCTCGTAGATTGTGCCGCCCAAAGATTCCACGGCCGCCGCTTCGCCGAGTGCCAGGTTGAGCGGGTGGATGTGGCCGCCGCTCATGTCCAGCAAGCCGCCCACATAGTTGTCGCAGGCCACCACTTCGCGGATACGTCGCTCGTCCAGCAGCTCCAGCTGCGTATGGCCGTAGCGCTCCCACAGGCGCTTCTGCGACTCCAGGTGGCCCATGTGCTTGCTGTTGAGTGCTGCGAATACACCGCCGTCCTTCAAGTCGCACGGGATCTGGTACTTGGCGACGCGCTCGCGGATGATCCTCCCGCCTTCGAACGCCATCTCTCCCAGCAGTTGTGCCTGTTTGGGGCCAACGCTGCGCTCGATCACATCAATATCACGGCTGTAGCTGTTGACGATCTGCCCACCGTTGCGGCCCGAGGCGCCAAACCCCACCTTGGCGGCTTCCAGCACTGTCACGCGAAAACCGTTCTCCAGCAGGAACAGCGCGCTGGACAGGCCGGTGTAGCCGGCGCCAATCACGCACACATCGGTTTCGACTTCGCCTTGCAACACCGGGCGAGGCGGAACGGCATTCGCGGACGCAGCGTAATACGACTGGGGGTAGGGGGTGTTCGCCATCCTGGAACCTCTGTTTTATATTTTTTACGAGTGCGTCGATCCTACCTGAGTTGAAAATTGCCTGCCAGCCACCCGAAATCCACGGGTGTGCTCCGCGCAAATAAAAAATTCGCATATTCATAGGGTTAGCTGCAAAAAAGATGTTGACATCCCTCCGGAATTCCGTAGAATGCCGCCTCACAGCAGGCACGTAGCTCAGTTGGTTAGAGCACCACCTTGACATGGTGGGGGTCGTTGGTTCGAGTCCAATCGCGCCTACCAAACAAAATCCGCTCTGCTGGGCGGTCTAGAAGGGCTCACCGAAAGGTGGGCCCTTTTTTGTTGCCTGCGATTTGCAAACTTTTGCAAAACTCTCACCACCCACAAAATTTATTGGTTCGCAGCAACAATTTTTCTTGTTGGACACCCCCGCCCGCAGGCAGCAAAGTTGCCGCCACTGACGCTCGACCTTCCGGGTCAACAATAAAAAACCGAGCCGACCGCACGCCACTTCTTGCTGTGAACCCCTTGTTCACATCCTGCTCCCATGGCGCCGCATCGCGCATTCCAAGGACCTTACCGTCATGCAAACTGTTGTGAACTTATGGCCGTTGATCGGCGTACTTGTGATCGTGGTTGGCTTTGTCTTGCGATTCAACCCTCTGTTGGTGGTCACCGCCGCCGCTATCGCCACCGGGCTTGCTGCCCATTTCCCACTGGAAAAAATCCTCGCCACCATGGGTGATGGCTTCCTTCAGACCCGTGCCCTGCAATTGATTCTGTTGTTGCCCCTGGCGGTCATCGGTCTGCTGGAGCGCCACGGATTGCGCCTGCATGCGCAGAACTGGATTGCACGGTTCGAACGCGCCACGGTCGGGCGGTTGTTGATCATCTATCTGTTTGTACGCGAATCCACCGCCGCCATGGGCTTGACCAGTCTGGGTGGGCACCCACAGATGGTGCGTCCGTTGCTCGCACCGATGGCCGAGGGTGCGGCGGAAAAACGCTACGGCAAGCTGCCGGACAAGCTGCGCCACAAGGTGTTGGCCATGTGCGCCGCGACGGATAACGTCGGACTATTTTTTGGCGAAGATATCTTTGTTGCCTTTGGCGCCATCGCGTTGATGCACACCTTCCTGCTCGGTTCCGGAATTGACGTGGAGCCTCTGCATATTGCGGTGTGGGGCATTCCTACGGCGATTTGCGCCTTCATCATTCACGCGATCCGTCTGCATCGGTTTGACCGAAGGCTCACTCGTGAGATGGCGCCTACCGCTACGCCAGTGGAGGCCGCGCAATGATTATTTCCATTCAATACCTGTACTGGCTGGCCGGCGTTCTGCTGCTGATCACCGCAGGCATGATCCTGATGGACCGCACTCATCCAAAGCGCTGGTCCAGTGCGTTGTTCTGGTTGCTGTTCGCTATTCCGTTCCTGATCGGTGAGCGCCTGCCATCGGTGGCAATCGGCGTTGGCGTCGTAGTGATGGCATTGATTGCCGGCATGGGCGGCGTCGGCCGTGGCAAGCATGCCGAACTGCATGACAAGGCCTCTCGCGCCAGTGCCGGTCGCCTGGGCCACAAGCTGTTCATTCCTGCGCTCGCCATCCCACTGACCACGGTCATTGGCTCGGTGCTGCTCAAGCACACCGAGATTGGCGGTGTGCCGCTGCTGGATCCGAAAAACACCACCTTCGTTTCCCTCGGTATCGGCTGCTTGATCGCACTTGGCCTGGCCTGCTGGCTCACCCGTGATACGCCGGTACAAGCCTTGCGCGAATCCCGCCGTCTCACTGAAGCCCTTGGCTGGGCGATGGTGCTTCCGCAAATGCTGGCGATGCTCGGCTTGCTGTTTAATGAGGCTGGGGTCGGTACGGCTGTTGCGCATGTCACCACCACCTACATCAACCTGGATTTCAAGTTGGTGGCAGTGATGGTCTATGTATTGGGCATGGCGTTGTTTACGGTGATCATGGGGAATGGTTTTGCGGCGTTCCCGGTGATGACGGGCGGTGTCGGCGTGCCGGTGCTGGTGGGTATCTACGGCGGGAATCCAGCGGTGATGGCGGCGATTGGCATGTTCTCCGGCTACTGCGGCACATTGATGACGCCGATGGCCGCCAACTTCAATATCGTGCCTGCTGCGTTGCTGGAACTGCCGGACAAGAACGCGGTGATCAAGGCTCAACTGCCCACGGCGTTGATGATGTTGGTGGTCAATATTGTGCTGCTCTACCTGTTGATGTGAGGCCAGGATGCAAATCGTATTGCTGACGGGCTTTGAGCCCTTTGATAAAGACTTGGTTAATCCGTCCTGGGAGGCTGTGCGCCAACTGGACGGCGTGCAGCTGGAGGCCGGTGTGCAGATTGTTGCCCGTCAATTGCCTTGCGCATTTGCCACGGCGGGTGGGGGCCTGACCCGCCTGATCGACGAATTGCATCCGGCGATGGTGATCGCCACTGGCCTGGGGCCCGGTCGTAGCGATATCTCCATCGAACGGGTAGCGATCAATCTCAACGATGCGCGTATCCCCGATAACCTGGGCGAGCAGCCTGTCGATACGCCGGTCCTGGCTGACGGCCCGGTGGCCTACTTCACGACGCTGCCGATCAAGGCGATGGTCAAGGCTGTGCGTGAAGCGGGAGTCGCGGCCTCGGTTTCGCAGACGGCGGGGACCTTTGTGTGTAACCAAGTTTTTTATCTATTGCAGCATGCTCTCGCTGGGTCGCAAGTGCGCAGTGGCTTTATTCATGTACCGTTTCTGCCGGAGCAGGTAACGGGGTCGCAGCGGCCTTCAATGGAGCTGGGTAAAATGGTTGCGGGATTGCAGGCGGCTGTACTGACGGCGTGGCAAACACCTGTGGATGTAGTGGAAGTGGGCGGGCAGGTCAGTTGACCGGCCCAGCGCTCCTCACATTGCAAACAATCGGGTGAGCCCGAAGGTGATGGCGCAAGCCAGGCCAGTCATTGCAAATGCGGTCGCCACGTACCACTTGATAAGGTTCAGTTCAGTGGTTGCCAAGTCTGCCTTGGAAGCAAAGTGCTTATCCATGGCGTCTGCCTTGCTCGAAACGGTGATCAGCTTCTCGTTCATTTCAGCCAGCCCCTTTTCCAGTAAACCTAATCGTAGTTCCATTCCCGAATCTCCCTTGTTTTTACCGTTGCCGGCTCTACCTTGAGCCCGTTGGGAGTAAGAGTAGTGTGGCTTTCGTCCAGGGGTAAGGGGCAAACCTTTGCAAAATAACACCGGGGGGCGGCTGCTCAGTCTTCCCGCTTCGGAAAGAACAAATCAAAACACGTCACCCCTGCCTCACTGCTCACGCTGTATTGCCCGTTATGCAACTGCATGATGGTCGCCACAATCGACAAGCCCAGCCCATTGGATTGCGCTGACCGTTCTCGTGATTCATCCACCCGGTAAAAACGTTCGAACAGTCGCGGCAGATGCTCGGCAGCGATGGTCTCGCCGTGGTTGCTGACGCTCAGATGAATGCCGCCGTTATTGGGAGTCGCCTGTATCACCAGCTCAGTGCTCGGCGCCCCATATTTGATGGCGTTGGCACACAGGTTCGCCAGGGCCCTGCGCAGTAGCATCGGCTCCGCCCAGATCACCCCGTCGCCTTCAGCACGAATGCTGATATCCATATCTCCCGCCAAGCCTTCAAAGTACTCGGCGATGCGTTCCACTTCATCGGCGGCGTTGAGTTCCTGACGCTGGCGCAGTGCGCTGGCCGGGTCGGTGCGCGCCAGGAACAGCATGTTGTCGAGCATCCGCGCCAGGCGTTCAAGCTCTTCGACATTGGAGGCCAGCAACTGCTGGTAGCTCTCGATGCTGCGGTGCTGTTGCAGGGCGACCTGGGTTTCTCCCAGTAGGTTATTGATGGGCGTGCGCAGTTCATGGGCCATGTCGGTAGACACTTGGCCCAGTTGGACAAAGCCCTTGGCCAGCCGCTCCAGCATGGTGTTGAACGAGTCAATCATCGGCAGCAGTTCTTTTGGCGCGCCATGGCTGTCGAGGCGTTCGGCGAGGTTGCCGACGCCTATGCCTTGGGCGTGCCGGGCCAGGCGACGTAACGGTACAAGTCCACGATGCACCAGCAGATAACCGGCCACCGCCAGGATGATTGCGGCGATGCTCGCCAGGATGTAAACGCTCAAGCGATAGCTGGCCAGCATGGCGGTGCGCTCGGTCATCAGGCGCCCCGTAGTGACTTGCAGGCTGCCCAGGTCGCCGGAGTCGATGGACGCGGCCACGGTCGCGAACGGCACACCGTTAATGCTGGGGAAGTGGTGCACATCAGCAAACGTCAGCTCGTGGTTCTTGGGCACCGGGGGAACGGAAGGCAGGTCGATGTTACCGGGATTGACCGTCAGCAATGGTTTTTGCCCAGGCGCGGCGATGCTCAGTACCGATTCACGGTTGCCCAGCATGTTTTGGAACAACTCCGGCTTGGTTTTGATCAGGTCGACCGTGTTGCTGTCATTGAGCAAGTTGCGCAGTTGGTCGACGCGGGAAATCAAGGCCGCATCGTCCCGCTTGATCAACTCTCGCTCCAGCTCGCGGTACAGCGCCACACCCAGGGTAGCAAGCAAGGCGAAGGCAAGCAGGGCGAAGATCAGCGCCAGACGCAGCGTCAGGGAATAGTGGCGACGTTTGTTCATGGCTGGGTATCGAAGCGGTAGCCGATACCGCGCACGCTGTGGATCAGCTTGAGCTGGAACGGGTCGTCGATTTTCAAGCGCAGGCGCCGCACGGCAACGTCGACCACATTGGTGTCGCTATCGAAGTTCATATCCCATACCCGCGACGCGATCAGTGAGCGCGACAGCACCTGGTCCTGGTGAGTTGCGAACAGGTGCAGCAGGGCGAACTCTTTATTGGTCAGGGTAATGCGCGTGCCGGCGCGGGACACGCGGCGCTTCAGTACGTCGATTTGCAGGTCGGCGATCTGCAGTTGTTCCTCGTCTCGGCTCGGGCCGCGACGGGTCAGGGTACGCAAGCGTGCCACCAGCTCGGCGAAGGAAAACGGCTTGATCAGATAATCATCAGCGCCCAGTTCGAGGCCCTTGATACGGTCGGCGATATCATCGCGGGCCGTCAGAAAAAGTACCGGTGTGTCGGCTTCCTTGCGCAGGCGGCGCAGCACTTCCCAGCCGTCCATTTTCGGCATCATCACATCCAGCACGATCACGTCGAACGGTGTTTCCAGGGCTTGGTGCAAGCCGTCCACGCCATCACGGGCGAGGCTGACGGAATAGCCCAGTTCCTGCAGGCCATTGAGCAGGTAATTGCCGGCCTTGGGTTCGTCTTCGACTACGAGGATGTTCATGGGAAATGCCCTGTCTCAATGCGTGGCGCAAGTGTAGCCCGATCAATTGTCACTGGCGCAACCGATGCCCTGCACTTGATAGTCCAACACGTGTTCGCGGCCTTGGCTGTCGAGGTAGTTGAGGCGTGCGGGGACGATGCCGCATTGGCCATAGGTGTCGGTGCTCGACAAGACTTTGGCCACGTCCAGATGGACGAAGAAGCCGGTTTTGTCGTGGATCACGGGTTCGGCGGCAAACACGGAGCCGGTAGCGAGCAAAGCGGCAAAGCCGAGGATAAACAGTTTCATGGCGGTATCTCTCTTAACGGGTTGGCTGCCAGGTCATGGCAGTGACTTCACAGTAACCAGGGGCCCCGAACAGCCAACCAACAGGATGATGACAAGTTTGTAATGCAAGGCTTAAGGCTGGCGGCCCGAGGCTTCGAGGATCAGATCCGTGATTTCCTTGGCGTGGGACACCAGTGATAAATGGCTCGATGGCAGCTCGATGGTGCTGGCGTTCATGCGCTTGGCGAGGAAGCGCTCTAGGTCCGGGTTGATGGTTTGGTCATTCGCTGACACCGCGTACCAGGATGGCTTGGTGTGCCAGGCGGCATTGACGGTGCGGCCGCTGAACAGGGTCTTGGTGATGGGTTGTTGCACGGCGTACAGTTCCATGGCCTTGGCGTGCGCCACATCGGCGGCGAAATACTTGAGGAAGGCGTCCTGGCTCAGGGTGAGGTAGCCGTCATGGTCTTCGACGCCGGCGCGCACCGGCATGGTTGGGTATTTGGCAGAGAGGGCGACGAAGTCTTCGTTGGCATCTGGAGCCCGGGCGGCCACGTAGACCAGCGAACTGACTTTCGGATTGACTCCGGCGTCGCTGACCACAGTGCCGGCGTAGGAGTGGCCGACCAGCACGGTAGGGCCGTCTTGTTGATCCAGTACGCGGTTGGTGGCGGCGACATCGTCGGCCACTGAGGTCAGCGGGTTCTGCACGGCAGTGACGTGCAGCCCGGCTGCCTGCAGGCGGGTAATCACCTCGGACCAGCTCGAGCCGTCAGCCCAGGAGCCATGTACCAGCACCACGTTATTGGCTTTGACCGGCGCGACGGTGCCGGCCATGGCAGTGCCGGTGCCCAGCATCAGCAGGCTGGCGGCGATCAGGCAGAGTTTGCTTGCAGGTTTCATGGGTGGACCCTTTTCATCAGTGGGAAGTGACGTCATCCGATGTGGGTGACTGACGGCTCCACTGTATGAAGTGAGGGTGCTGGCAAGACTTACAGCTTCATTACAAACCTGTAATGCAATCCAGGTTCCTAGCGTTTACAAGAGGCGAGGTGATCCGTAGATTGCATCGGGCCCGTCATTTGTTACCACCCCAGAGGAAGCCACGCAGTGTCCAACCGAGGTTCAGCCGTGTTCAACCGCCGTTACCGTGCCTTTCTGTTTGATATGGATGGGACGTTGCTCAACTCCATTGCTGCCGCGGAGCGCGTGTGGAGCATCTGGGCGCAGCGCCATGGTTTGGATGTGCCAGCGTTCTTGAAGACCATCCACGGTGCCCGCGCAATCGACACCATCACGCGCCAGGCATTGCCTGGGGTCGATCCTGAGGTCGAGTCACAGTGGATCACCGAGGCGGAAATCAATGACGTGCAAGGCGTTGTCGCGATTCCCGGTGCTGTCACGTTCCTGAACAACCTGCCGGGCGATCAATGGGCGCTGGTAACGTCGGCCCCCAGGGAGTTGGCGCTGCGTCGCCTGCAGGCGGCGGGTATAACGCCGCCGGCGGTGTTGGTCACCGCCGAAGATGTTGCCGTCGGCAAGCCAGACCCCGCCTGTTACGTGCTGGGGGCACAACGCCTGGGCGTACCTGTGCAGGACTGCCTGGTGTTTGAAGATGCAGCGGTAGGCATTCGTGCGGGAGAGGCAGCAGGGGCGGATGTGATGGTGGTGACGTCGACGCATCACGCGCCCATGCTCACCGAGCATCCTTCCATCGAGGGGTACGAGCAGCTGAGGGTGCAGTGCGACGCGGACAGTTTGCTGTACTTGCAGAGCGGAGCAGCCTGAAACCCCTGCGCTGCGACTATGCGCGTCCTCGCCAGATCATGTTGTGGTCCTGCGAGCTGGCACGACATCAGCGTGTCGCTTGCCGGCACAACCTGCGTTGAACGGCTTTCTGGATAGGTTTGAGGCAAAACAGGAACAAGTAGCCGCCGAGCAGCAGCGTCAGGTCCAGCCAGGAGCGGGGGGCGTCGTTATCGGGGCCTTCAATTAAATACCTCAGGCCATAGGCCAGCCCCACGAAAACCAACCCTATCAAAAGAGCGATCATCCAGGACCTGTAGGCAAAGGGTGGTGCGGTCATAGGCCTCATCGTCGTGCTCCAGAATGCACACGGATGGCTGAGTGTCAGTCAGAAGATTCGGCCGTGAATGAAACAACAAGTTCCAGGCGTGAAGACAGTTTCATCTTTCCATGAAGATGAACACATTGGCGCCGTCAGTCACGCAACAACGATCAGAGCAGTCCGAAGAAGTTTTCGCCAGCCGTTACAGTAAACGAAAAGGCTGGCTACTGAGGGCGCTTCAAGGCGTCTGGTTTTTATCCGGGGCAGTCAGGCCGGCCTGGATGCGCTGGTAGATCTCCTCGCGATGCACGGCAACATCCTTGGGTGCGTTGATGCCGATTCGTACTTGCTGGCCGCTTACGCCCAGAATGGTGATCGTGATGTCATCACCGATGTTTATGCTTTCACCAACTTTGCGGGTGAGTATAAGCATGGACTTCTCCTTGATTACTTTTAAGGACACATGTTTCAGACAGGGCAGGTGTCGGATGTGTGTAGCTTACTGCTAAGCGCTTCCCTGTGACTGCCTCTTTTAGGACGCATAGAGGCGACATTAATTCCCATGGCGGCATCATACAGGTCTGCGATACATGATTCGCATTGTTTAAGCCAACGTTTATGACGGCCAGAATAGACAGTGAATGATAAAGTCGCCTCTTTATCTTTGAAGGAGCAGGGCAGTGCGTAAAGTAGCGATGGCAATTGCGGTGTTGGCATTGGCCGGTTGTGGTGAAGGCAAAAGCGTCGAGGCGCCCAAGCCCAAGCCTGCCGTGACCGAGAGCCAACCCCAGACCGGAGCGATTGCCGCCCAGGAATGGGACGTGTGGGTCGGCCCGCCGGACCACAAGTTGCAGGCGATCACCGACCTTACAGCCTGGCTGCTGGAGCATGGTTTCAATTTTTACATCGTGAAAGTGGATGGCAAGGACGAAGTCCTGCTGGGACCGTTCGCAACCAAGGCGGAAGCCGAGGCCAAACAGACCCTGCTCAACGAGAAAATGGCCCGTGCCAAGAAAACCGACACCGTGTCAGAGGTCATCGAGCACAAGGCCGCCCAGTAAAGACAGAGTGGGCGGGAGTACCGCCCACGTTCAACCGCAGGCTTTGAGATTCACCGGCCCGACGAACTCATTGCCGCGTCCCATCACGCAGGCCACGGTCTGGTTGCGTTGACGCTCCCAGGTTTGCACCGGGTAGGTCTTGTTCCAGGCTTCGTACAGTTGGCGGTCCTGTTTCGACAGGCGCAACCCGTACTGCTTGCTCATGTAGAAATACGTGCGGGCGATCATTCCCCGAATGGAGGGGCGCGGCATGACCTTCTTGGCCTTGAAATCCACCTGGGTCAGGCAGGAGCCGTACTGCCCGCTTTGCACTGGCAGCCAACCAAAACTGAAGTTGTTACGGTCACCATTGACCTCGCCGATGCTCGGCACCAGGTTGTGCAGGTCGGCTTCGGCACGCTTGAACACGTCGTCACGGCGTGTGCAGTTTTTGCGCCCACCGTCCTGCCAGCACTGGCGCTGATGCCCGATCTGCCAGGCCGGAACGATATGTTCCCACTCAATGCGCGCGGCGCGGTTGGCGTTTTTGCGTGGTACGTAGCCGCAGGCCTTCAAGTCCACACGGTTGCCGGTGTACTTGCAGCCGCAATAAAACTCGGTGGATTGTGGGGCGTAGAGCTTCCAGGCGACTTTCTTGGCTTCGCTGAAGGTTCGGGGCGCCTGGGCGTGAGCGGTGACGGCAAAAAACAGGCAACACACCGCGATAAAACGAACACTCATTGAATCAATCTTCCTTCGGCACAACCCAGAAAATCTGCACGCCACCATCGTCCCGATAGGCGAGGGTGACGTTGTCGTTCTCGGCGATTTCCTCCAGCAAGCGCGCCCATTCATCCTCTGGCTCGTCCGGCAAACGGAAGATCAACGCCGCCTTGGCTTTCTGGGCATTGGTCGAATTGATGATCTTTTGTACGCGAACGGCGAGGCGTGTGTAGGCATCGGGTGGGGTTGGCGCTGCGGAAGAGGACTTTGCCACGGAGTGTTCCTTAATAAGCTGTACGCACATACAGTATTTAACTGTAGGCGTTTTCGCAACTACTTAGATTTCAAGAAGTCCGTCTGACAGCAAATCGGGTAATTTGGCGTAGGGCGAAGGGGTTTTAAACGAGGGGGAGAGCAGGAGCGGATAGAACCGCCCCTGCCGAGGTGTTACCGGGAATCAATATTCCCAGAACATCCGTTGCAGCTCTTTGCTGTCCTGGGTCTTGGTCAGGGCGACCATCGCCAGGATGCGGGCTTTCTGTGGGTTCAGGTCATGTGCAGCCACCCAGTCGTACTTGTCGTCCGGTTGTTCGGCGTTACGCAGAACGAAACCACCGGCATTCACGTGGGAAGAACGGATGATCTGAACGCCTTGCTTGCGCAGTTCCTGCAGGGCAGGCACGACCTTGGAAGACACCGAGCCATTACCAGTGCCGGCATGGATGATGGCTTTCGCGCCAGCTTGGGCCAGGGCTTTGACCGCAGTGTCGCTCACGTTGCCATAGCCATAGGCGATTTCAACGTCAGGCAGGCTCTTGATGCTTTTGATGTCGAATTCCGAATCCATGGTGTGACGCTTGGCTGGCAAGCGGAACCAGTAGGATTTGCCTTCAACCACCATGCCCAGCGGGCCCCATGGGCTCTTGAACGCCTCGGTCTTGATATTGATCATCTTGCTGACGTCGCGACCCGACTGGATCTCGTCGTTCATGGTGACCAGCACGCCTTTGCCGCGCGCGTCTTTGCTGCCTGCCACGGCCACGGCGTTGTACAGGTTAAGCATGCCGTCTGCCGACATGGCGGTGCCTGGGCGCATGGAACCGACCACCACGATGGGCTTGTCGGTTTTTTCCACCAGGTTCAGGAAGTAGGCGGTTTCTTCCAGGGTGTCAGTACCGTGGGTGATCACGATGCCGTCCACGTCCTTGCTGTCGGCCAGTTCGGCGACGCGGCGACCCAGTTGCAGCAGGTTTTCATTGTTGATGCTTTCGGACGCAATTTGCATCACTTGCTCGCCGCGCACATTGGCGATCTGGCTAAGCTCAGGAACACCGGCAATCAATTGCTCGATACCGACTTTGGCCGCCTGGTAGGTGGCACTGTTGGCCGCACTGGCGCCAGCGCCGGCAATGGTGCCGCCGGTGGCGAGGATCACTACGTTGGACAGTTTGGTCTTGGATTCAACTTCCTTTGCCTGGGCGGCAAGGGGGAACAGCAGCAGGAAGGCTAACGCGCCCGGAACAAAGTTCTTCAGTGCAGATTTCATTATTTTTCTCTCTGGTTTTTGATGAGTGCTGTAGCAGGTTCATCTAGAACACCCGGGCGGTTCTGAATGCCACGAGGTGATGGGGTAGAGCAGGATCTGTACCAGGCTGATTGTGTTCGAGGTTATAAAATAACCTATTGATTTATAACAGTTTAATTTGAATTTTGATGAGTTGTGGGTAGGTGGGCGTCCGGCTTTCCGAACATCGGACCTTATTGCGTTCGGTTGTCCGAAAAAGTTGAGCGCCGACCCTTGGGGTTTGCATGAATAATGCGCCACAGACTGTCGTTTTAGAGAACGACCGGCAGCGTGCGATGTTTAACGGTGTCTATCGTCAGGCGCGAGGGAGGAGGTGGATGAAAGGCTGTTTTCAACCGTTGACAAATCTCGACAAGGTTCTCATAGTTTGAATAACGCAAACGTTTGCGAGATGTTTCACGGGGTGCTCCCTGAGTATCGTGACAGCTCGTATCAGCCACCCGGGTGGGAGGGCTGCCGAAGCGATCTTCGGTGCAAGCGTTGCTCACAATAATCATAAGATCGGAGTGAACCCATGAAGCTGCCATTTGCTGGACGCCTTCTTGCTGTCGCTGTGCTTGCCGCCGCATCCGCTGCCCTGCCTCTCTCCTCTGCATTTGCCGATGACGCTGCCAAACCCAAGGTTGGCCTGGTCATGAAATCCCTCGCCAACGAATTCTTCGTCACCATGCAAGACGGTGCCAAGACGTACCAGAAAGAACACGCCGCCGATTTCGACATGATCACCAACGGGATCAAGAACGAAACCGATACCAGCGCGCAGATCGATATCGTCAACCAGATGATCCTCGCCAAGGTCAATGCCATCGTCATCGCACCCGCCGATTCCAAGGCGCTGGTCACCGTGCTGAAGAAGGCTTCGGATGCCGGTATCAAAGTCGTCAACATCGACAACCGCCTGGACCCGGACGTGCTCAAAAGCAAAAACCTCGATATTCCGTTCGTAGGCCCGGACAACCGCAAAGGCTCCAAGCTGGTGGGCGACTACCTGGCCAAGCAACTGGCTTCGGGTGACAAGGTCGGCATCATCGAAGGCGTGCCGACGACCACCAACGCCCAGCAACGTACCGCAGGCTACAAGGATGCGATGGACGCTGCCGGCATGAAGATCGTCTCCACTCAATCGGGCAACTGGGAAATCGACCAGGGCCAGAAGGTCGCTTCCGCCATGTTGAGTGAATATCCGGACCTCAAGGCGCTGTTGGCCGGTAACGACAACATGGCCCTCGGCGCCGTCTCCGCCGTGCGTGCGGCAGGCAAGGCTGGCAAAGTGCTGGTCGTGGGCTACGACAACATCGAAGCCATCAAGCCGATGCTGCAAGACGGCCGCGTACTCGCGACCGCTGACCAGGCAGCTGCCCAGCAAGCTGTGTTCGGTATCCAGAACGCGCTCAAGCTGGTCAAGGGTGAGAAAGTCGACTCCAAGGACGGCGTGATCGAAACCCCGGTCGAACTCGTCCTCAAGAAGTAATCCTGGCAGTACCCAACAGCGCTCGCTCGTCCTGAGCGGGCGCCTGGAGATTTTCCTATGTCATCTTCCGCCCCGAACGCTGTCCTCTCGGTCAGCGGTATCGGCAAGACCTATGCCCAGCCGGTTCTGTCCGACATCACCCTGACGCTCAATCGCGGGGAAGTGCTGGCGCTGACCGGTGAGAACGGCGCAGGCAAAAGCACCTTGTCGAAGATCATCGGCGGGCTGGTCACGCCGACCACCGGGCACATGCAGTTCAATGGCCAGGACTACCGCCCCGGCAGCCGCACCCAGGCCGAAGAGCTGGGCGTGCGCATGGTCATGCAGGAACTCAACCTGCTGCCGACGCTGACCGTCGCCGAAAACCTGTTCCTGGATAACCTGCCCAGCCACTGTGGCTGGATCAGCCGCAAGCAACTGCGCAAGGCTGCGATCGAGGCCATGGCCCAGGTCGGCCTGGATGCTATCGACCCGGATACTCTGGTCGGCAGCCTGGGCATTGGCCATCAGCAAATGGTCGAGATCGCCCGTAACCTGATCGGCGACTGCCATGTACTGATCCTCGACGAACCCACGGCCATGCTCACCGCCCGTGAAGTCGAGATGCTGTTTGAACAAATCACCCGCCTGCAGGCCCGGGGCGTGGCGATCATCTACATTTCACACCGGCTGGAAGAGCTGGCCCGTGTGGCCCAACGCATTGCGGTATTGCGCGACGGCAAGCTGGTCTGTGTCGAGCCGATGGCCAACTACAACAGTGAGCAATTGGTCACCTTGATGGTCGGTCGCGAGCTGGGCGAACACATCGACCTGGGCCCGCGCACCATTGGCGGCCCGGCCCTGACGGTGAAAGGCCTGACCCGCTCGGACAAGGTCCGCGATGTGTCCTTTGAAGTGCGTGCGGGCGAGATCTACGGCATTTCCGGCCTGATCGGTGCCGGTCGTACTGAACTGTTGCGCCTGATCTTCGGTGCTGACCTGGCCGACAGCGGCACCGTGGCGCTCGGCTCGCCGGCCCAGGTGGTGAGCATTCGCTCGCCGGTGGATGCGGTGGGCCACGGCATTGCCCTGATCACCGAGGACCGCAAGGGCGAAGGCTTGCTGCTGACTCAGTCCATCAGCGCCAATATCGCGCTGGGTAACATGCCGGAAATTTCCGGCGGTGGCGTGGTCAACAGCCGCAATGAAACCGCATTGGCCAAGCGCCAGATCGATGCCATGCGCATCCGCAGTTCCAGCCCGGCGCAGTTGGTTTCCGAGTTGTCCGGTGGTAACCAGCAGAAGGTGGTGATTGGCCGGTGGCTGGAGCGCGATTGCTCGGTGATGTTGTTCGATGAGCCGACCCGTGGCATCGACGTCGGTGCCAAATTCGATATTTATGCCTTGCTGGGCGAATTGACCCGCCAGGGCAAAGCGCTGGTGGTGGTGTCCAGCGACCTGCGTGAACTCATGCTGATTTGCGACCGCATCGGTGTGTTGTCCGCCGGGCGCTTGATCGAGACCTTCGAGCGCGACAGCTGGACCCAGGACGAATTGCTCGCCGCCGCCTTTGCCGGCTATCAAAAACGTGATGCGCTGCTCAATGACGCAGTGCTTAGGGATACCCCATGAAAACCACAACTTCCCCCGGCAAGACTGGCGGCAACTTCTACGGCCTGGGCACCTACCTGGGCCTGGCGGGCGCCTTGCTGGCGATGATCGCGCTGTTCTCGGTGCTCAGCGACCACTTCCTGTCCTACGACACCTTCAGCACGTTGGCCAACCAGATTCCGGACCTGATGGTGCTGGCGGTCGGCATGACCTTTATCCTGATCATCGGCGGCATCGACCTGTCGGTGGGCTCGGTGCTGGCCCTGGCGGCGTCGGCCGTCAGCGTGGCGATTCTTGGCTGGGGCTGGAGCGTATTGCCGGCCGCCTTGCTGGGCATGGGTTGTGCGGCATTGGCCGGTACAATTACCGGCTCGATCACCGTGGCCTGGCGCATTCCGTCATTTATCGTGTCCCTCGGTGTGCTGGAAATGGCCCGTGGCGTGGCGTACCAGATGACTGGCTCGCGCACCGCCTACATCGGTGATTCATTTGCCTGGCTGTCCAACCCGATTGCCTTTGGCATCTCGCCGTCGTTCATCATTGCCTTGCTGGTGATTATCGCCGCGCAGCTTGTATTGACGCGTACCGTGTTTGGTCGTTATCTGATCGGTATCGGCACCAACGAAGAGGCCGTACGCCTGGCGGGGATCAATCCCAAGCCCTACAAGATTCTGGTGTTCAGCCTTATGGGCCTGCTGGCTGGTGTGGCCGCACTGTTCCAGATTTCGCGCCTGGAAGCCGCGGACCCGAATGCGGGCTCCGGTCTGGAGCTGCAAGTGATCGCCGCAGTGGTGATCGGCGGCACCAGCCTGATGGGCGGGCGCGGCTCGGTGATCAGTACCTTTTTTGGTGTATTGATTATTTCGGTATTGGCCGCCGGCCTGGCGCAGATCGGTGCCACGGAGCCCACGAAACGCATCATTACCGGTGCCGTGATCGTGATTGCCGTGGTCCTCGATACCTACCGCAGCCAGCGCGCCAGTCGGCGAGGCTGAGCCATGGCAACGATCAAGGATGTGGCGGCGCTTGCAGGTATTTCCTACACCACGGTGTCCCATGTGGTGAACAAGACGCGCCCGGTCAGCGAGCCGGTACGTATCAAGGTCGAAGCGGCGATCAAACAGCTCGACTACGTGCCCAGCGCCGTCGCGCGTTCGCTCAAGGCCAAGACCACGGCCACCATCGGTTTGCTGGTGCCCAACAGTCTCAACCCGTATTTCGCGGAATTGGCCCGAGGTATCGAGGATTACTGTGAGCGTAATGGCTACTGCGTGATTCTTTGCAATTCCGACGACAACGCCGAAAAACAGCGCAACTATTTGCGCGTGTTGTTGGAAAAACGCATCGACGGCTTGATCGTGACCTCGGTGGGCGGCGACGACAGCGGTCTTGCCGCCGGTTTGAGCGCGGTGCGTACGCCCATGGTGATTGTTGACCGGGCGCTGGATGGCATTGACGTGGACCTGGTGCGTATCGACCATGAGGAGGGCGCCTACCTGGCGACCCGGCACTTGCTCGAACTGGGCCACCGAGACATCGCCTGCATCGGTGGTCCGGCCCATACTCGTGTCGCGCAGATGCGTCTGGCGGGGTATCACCGCGCGCTGCATGAGGCTGGCGTGGCAGTGGCAGACAATCGCACCCAGGAAAGCGACTTCACCAGCACAGGCGGGTATGCCGCCGCTGTCCAGTTATTGGCGCACAATCCGCCCAGCGCGATTTTTGCCAGCAACGACATGATCGGTTTCGGCGTGTTGCGCGCAGCAGCCGAGCGCAATATCCGCGTGCCGGGCGAGCTGTCAGTGATCGGTTTCGATGACATTCAAATGGGCCGTTACGTCTACCCGGCATTGACGACGGTCGGGCAGTCGATCGTGCAACTGGGCGAGACGGCGGCCGAGCTGTTACTGCGAAGAATTGCGACACCCCACATGCCGATCGATCAACGCATCGTGACGCCGAGCATTGTATTGCGTGAGTCGACGGCGCCCGTCGCCGGTACATTCGCCCAATACCGCTGAACCGAATTGATGAGTACTGATGTATGCCAGCAAAAGTAGTGGTAGTAGGCAGCTTGAACATGGACCTGGTGACCCGCGCCAGCCGGCTGCCGCGTGCCGGTGAAACGCTCATCGGGCAGACATTTTCCACCGTGCCTGGCGGGAAGGGCGCGAACCAGGCGGTCGCTTCGGCGCGGCTGGGCGCTGAGGTTTCGATGATCGGCTGTGTGGGCACGGACGCCTATGGCACCCAATTGCGTGACGCATTGCTGGTGGAAGGCATTGATTGTCAGGCCGTCAGTACGGTGGAGGGCTCCAGTGGCGTGGCCTTGATCGTGGTGGATGACAGCAGCCAGAACGCGATTGTGATCGTGGCCGGCAGTAACGGCGAACTGACGCCTGCCTCGTTGCAGGCGTTTGACGCGGTGTTGCAAGCGGCCGACGTGATCGTCTGCCAACTGGAAGTGCCGATGAATTCGGTGGGCTACACCCTCCAGCGCGGCCGTGAGCTAGGCAAGACGGTGATCCTAAATCCAGCTCCGGCCAGCGGTCCATTGCCGGCTGAGTGGTACGCGTCGATCGACTACCTCATTCCCAATGAAAGCGAAGCCACGGCACTGAGCGGCGTGACGGTCGACTCGATTGACAGCGCCAAGGTGGCAGCGACCCAACTGATCCAGGCCGGAGCCGGTAAAGTGATCATCACCCTGGGATCCCAGGGCGCGTTGTTTACCGACGGCCAGCGCTTCGAGCACCTGCAGGCGCCGAAGGTCAAGGCGGTCGACACCACGGCTGCGGGCGACACCTTTGTCGGCGGTTTCGCCGCGGCACTGGCCAACGGCAAAAGCGAGGCTGAGGCCATCCGTTTTGGCCAGGTCGCTGCAGCGTTGTCAGTCACCCGTGCCGGCGCGCAACCCTCTATTCCAACGCTGCACGACGTACAAGGTTTTGTGCCCTCATGAAAAAGACACCTCTGCTTAATATCGCCCTGTCGCGTGTCATCGCTTCGCTGGGGCATGGCGACATTCTGGTGATTGGCGATGCAGGTCTGCCGGTGCCGCCCGGCGTCGAGCTGATTGACCTGGCGTTGACCCAGGGCATCCCGGATTTCATCAGCACCTTGCGTATCGTGCTCAGTGAAATGCAGGTGGAGAGTCATGTGCTGGCCGAAGAAATCCTGCTCAAGCAACCGCCGGCGCTGGCCGAACTCAACACGCTCACAGAACAGGCCGCACTCGGTGAGCGGCGGCTGGTCAGCCATGAAGAATTCAAGCAGCTCAGCCGCAAGGCGCGCGCCGTGGTGCGCACCGGCGAATGCCAGCCTTACTGCAATATCGCGCTGGTATCCGGCGTAACGTTCTAGCGTTCCCAACGACAAGGAGTGTTTTATGCAACGTGGTCTCCCAACCCTGAAAAACCTGTTCCGGAGTGTTCTGCTTTTGTCCGCACTCACTGCTGCAAGCGTCCAGGCGGCGGAAAAGATCGACCTGATCATCGACACTGACCCCGGCGCCGATGATGTGGTGGCCTTGCTGTTCGCCATGGCTTCCCCGGATGAGCTGAACATCCGCGCGCTGACTACCGTCGCCGGTAACGTGCGCCTGGACAAAACCTCTCGCAACGCACGCCTGGCCCGCGAGTGGGCAGGGCGCGAGGAAATCCCAGTGTATGCCGGTGCGCCAGCCCCGCTGCTGCGCACGCCGATCTACGCCGAGAACATCCATGGCAAGGAAGGTATTTCCGGTGTCACCGTACATGAGCCCAAGAAGGGTCTGGCGGACGGCAATGCCGTTGACTACCTGATCAAGACCCTGAGCACCGCCAAGCCGCACAGCATCACCATCGCCATGCTTGGCCCGCAGACCAACCTGGCACTGGCACTGACCCAGGCACCAGAAATCACCCAAGGCATCAAGGAAGTGGTGGTGATGGGCGGTGCACACTTCAATGGCGGCAATATCACCCCGGTGGCGGAATTCAACCTGTTCGCCGACCCGGTGGCCGCCGAGATTGTGCTCAAGAGTGGTGTCAAGCTGACCTACCTGCCGCTGGATGTCACCCACAAGGTGTTGACCAGCGAAGCACGCCTGAAAAAGATCGCTGACATCAAGAACAACGCGAGCAAGGTGGTGGGCGATATTCTTAACGAATACGTCAAGGGCGACATGGAGCACTACGGTATCCCTGGCGGCCCGGTGCATGACGCAACCGTTATCGCCTACCTGCTCAAGCCTTCGTTGTTCAGTGGGCGTCAGGCCAATATGGTGGTGGATAGCCGTGAAGGTCCAACCTTCGGCCAGACCATCGTCGATTGGTACGACGGCCTGAAGCAGCAAAAGAATGTGTTCTGGGTTGAGAATGGCGACGCCCAGGGCTTCTTCGATCTGCTGACCGAGCGCCTGGCACGGCTGAAGTAATGGCTTTACCGGTCGGCGCTCGCCGGCCGGTTCTTATTCGCGCTCGGGGTCGTGTGCCCCCATGTGATCGGCCGGGTATTTCTCGAATATCTGGCCGATGAACGCTTGCGCCGCCTGCGTGCCCAGTTCCTTGACCAGCAGGTCGATACCAATGATTGCCAATTCCTCGGGGCTGCCGGGGCTGTAGGAGCTTTGCCCTTGGGGCCACTTGGCTTTGATGTCGGCTTGGAGCGTTACGGTGGTCATGACGGTCTCGCGAGGCTAAAAGTACTGGGCAGTGCGCTGGAACGCGGTTCTTACCGGGCCAGTTAACCATTTTGTATCGCGTTTGGCACTGATACTTAGGCATGAGGCGATTCGGAATGACGGCAGCGCTGTGCGACACTGTCGGCCTGTTTAATTGCCGGGGACACCACGTGCAGATCGATTTGAACAACCCCGAGAACCTGACATTGGCCAATGTGCGCCAATTGCTCGCCAGTGCCAGCGACGACGAACATACCCAGTTGCGGGTGACCAAGGCTGGAATCGCTTATATCTCCTCTGGGAAGCTTGTAGGCGGTGTAGAGATCGACGACCTGCTGTTTCGTCTGGAGACTTGGGCAAAAGGCTCAGGATACGTGGGAAATGTGGCTGCCAGTGACGAAGTCTGGGTCACCCAGATTTTCAATGCGCTGAAACAGAATTGGCCGACGCCGGAATTTGACTACATCGATATCTACTGATTTCGTTCATATCTGGTCACGATTGAGCGGGCGATTGCCTGTCGAGAGTCAGGCAGACTTCCCAGGCGGCGGTTTACGTCTT
The DNA here is from genome assembly GCF_013386445.1 of Pseudomonas sp. P7759. Taxonomy (NCBI): domain Bacteria; kingdom Pseudomonadati; phylum Pseudomonadota; class Gammaproteobacteria; order Pseudomonadales; family Pseudomonadaceae; genus Pseudomonas; species Pseudomonas sp. P7759. Next base: position 21,186 of record NZ_JACART010000031.1, on the reverse strand, counting down.
GAAACCAATCCGCCCAATCGCTGTCGCACGATCTCTGTCCATTTTTTATCATAGGAGGCTTCATGCCTTGGAAGCTCGCATCATTCGGTACTTTGTTGGCAGCACTCGCGTTGGCGGGTTGCAGCACCCCGGGTGCCTCTGAGCCAGCCAAAGACGCCGCCGTGGCCGATGCCGGTCATAGCCGCTGTGAGTCGAAGGCCGCCGAATTCACCATCGGCCAGAAAGCTTCGCCCCAGTTGCTGGAGCAGGCGCGTACCCGTGCCGGTGCGCAGAACGCACGCATCCTCAAGCCGAACGACATGATCACCCTGGAGTATCGCTCCGACCGCTTGAACCTGAACACTGACGACAACCTGGTGATCACGCGAGTCAATTGCGGCTAAGTCGCTCCAGGCTTTTGCAGCGCCCATAAAAAACCCCGTCACATGGACGGGGTTTTTTTTAGCTCAGCGGAGAATTACTCGCCGCGAACCTGTGCAGCTTGCATACCCTTTTGGCCTTTCTCAGCCACGAAGGAAACGGTTTGGCCTTCTTTCAGGCTTTTGAAACCGTCGCTTTCGATAGCTTTGAAGTGTACGAACAGGTCGTCACCGCCACCTTGAGGAGTGATGAAGCCGAAGCCTTTTTCATCGTTGAACCATTTAACGGTGCCGGTTTGGCGATTAGACATGGTGTATCTCCAAGAAACATATATTTTCAGTAGTGCTGTGCTGCTCAGGCCAACTGGGCACACCGGGCTATCATAGTCGAAATGTTCGGCTTGGGAGCCCCCCCAAGGCATTGTTTGCTAATCAATAGCGTTGCGTTTAGTGCCTTGGTCGGCTGAAAGCCCCGATTTACGGGGCTTAAGCTCGAAATATCAGCTGGTAAAAAAAGCCGTAAAACCTGTGTAATTTGTGAGAAATGGCAGTTTTCGGGCCATTTTTCCGGCAAAACAGCTGTGTGATCAGCCGCAAATCTTACTTTTTCTTCACGACTTTGCAGGACGAAATAGCCGCGACGGCTTTGTTTTTAAGCTCCGGGCTGGCGTTCTGGTTCGTCATGAGTTCTTTGATTTCGGCAGTGCTCAGTTCAGCGTTGATCTTGTCTGCGCCACATTCGCAATGGGCTTTGGCAGTTTTGACGTCTACGTTCTGGCTGGCGGCGGCGCTGCAGTCGCTGACAAAACTGTCGCGAGCACCGGCTGGCCAGTTCGACGGGGCAGCAGCTTGTGCACCCAGGGAGAGGAGGGTCAGGGAAGCGGCGAGAGCGAGGGTAGAGGTAAAACGCATCATGAGGATGCTCCTTTGGGTCGAGGACGAACGGCGATTCTCGGAGGGTTTGAGGGCTGGCGTACAGCCCAAGTTCACTTTTGCAGCTATAAAGGGCGGAATTTGTATTTACGCAAGATAGCGGCGGCACGATGACCGTTCATCTGTGCTAGCATCTTCGGCCTGGCTATTTCCAGGCGCGCCCATTGCCGCCTTGCCATGTTCTTTTTAGCTCACTCCAGTCACTCTGGTTCGATTATCGGTTGGCCGAAAGGCTCCTGCCGCTGTAAGGCAGGCGTTCATCACTGAACGGCCTGGTATTGGATCTTGTACTGGCTCATCCCAACCCACGTGACCTTTGGTAGGGGTCACCACTAGGAGAGGAGGCGCCATGCCAACTATTACTCTTCCCGACGGCAGTCAACGTTCATTCGATCATTCGGTTTCCGTAGCCGAAGTCGCCGCATCCATTGGTGCAGGCCTGGCCAAGGCCACCGTGGCCGGCAAGGTCGACGGCAAGCTCGTCGACGCCAGCGACCTGATCACCAGCGATGCCAGCCTGCAAATCATCACGCCCAAGGATCAAGAGGGGCTGGAGATCATTCGCCACTCTTGCGCGCACTTGATTGGCCACGCGGTCAAGCAACTGTATCCCACTGCGAAAATGGTGATCGGCCCGGTCATCGAAGAAGGCTTCTATTACGACATCGCCTATGAGCGTCCTTTTACTCCGGACGACTTGGCTGCGATCGAACAGCGCATGCACCAGCTGATCGAAAAAGACTACGACGTGATCAAGAAAGTCACGCCGCGCGCCGAAGTCATCGACGTGTTCACCGCCCGTGGCGAAGACTACAAGCTGCGCCTGGTGGAAGACATGCCGGAAGAGCAGGCCATGGGCCTGTACTACCACGAAGAATATGTCGACATGTGCCGTGGCCCGCACGTGCCGAATACGCGCTTCCTCAAATCGTTCAAGCTGACCAAGCTGTCCGGCGCCTACTGGCGTGGCGACGCGAAGAACGAGCAACTGCAGCGGATCTACGGCACCGCCTGGGCTGACAAGAAGCAGCTGGCGGCCTACATCCAGCGCATCGAAGAAGCCGAAAAGCGCGACCACCGCAAGATCGGCAAGCGCCTGAACCTGTTCCACCTCCAGGAAGAAGCGCCGGGTATGGTGTTCTGGCACTCGAACGGTTGGACCCTGTACCAGGTGCTCGAGCAGTACATGCGCAAGGTTCAGCGTGAGAACGGCTACCTGGAGATCAAGACGCCCCAGGTTGTTGACCGTAGCCTCTGGGAGAAATCCGGGCACTGGGCCAACTACGCCGACAACATGTTCACCACCCAGTCGGAAAACCGCGACTACGCCATCAAGCCGATGAACTGCCCGTGCCACGTGCAGGTGTTCAACCAAGGCCTGAAGAGCTACCGCGAGTTGCCGATGCGCCTGGCTGAGTTCGGTGCCTGCCACCGTAACGAGCCATCGGGTGCGCTGCACGGCATCATGCGTGTGCGTGGTTTCACCCAGGATGACGCCCACATCTTCTGCACCGAAGAGCAGATGCAGGCCGAATCCGCCGCGTTCATCAAGCTGACCATGGATGTTTATCGCGATTTCGGCTTTACCGAAGTCGAGATGAAACTGTCCACTCGTCCGGAAAAACGCGTTGGCTCCGACGAACTGTGGGATCGCGCCGAAGCTGCACTGGCCGCTGCGCTCGACAGTGCGGGCCTTGCGTACGATCTGCAGCCGGGCGAAGGCGCGTTCTACGGTCCGAAGATCGAGTTCTCGCTGAAAGATTGCCTTGGCCGCGTCTGGCAGTGTGGTACCCTGCAGCTCGATTTTAACCTGCCGATCCGTCTGGGCGCCGAATACGTGTCCGAAGACAACAGCCGTAAACACCCGGTTATGCTGCACCGGGCGATCCTCGGCTCGTTCGAACGGTTCGTCGGGATCCTGATCGAGCACTACGAGGGTGCATTCCCTGCGTGGTTGGCTCCGACCCAGGCAGTGATCATGAATATCACTGATAAACAGGCAGATTTTGCCGCCGAAGTTGAAAAAACTCTCAACGAAAGCGGGTTTCGTGCCAAGTCCGACTTGAGAAATGAAAAGATCGGCTTTAAAATCCGCGAGCATACTTTGCTCAAGGTTCCCTATCTTTTGGTTATCGGAGATCGGGAAGTCGAGATGCAGACTGTCGCTGTGCGTACTCGTGAAGGTGCTGACCTGGGCTCGATGCCCGTCGCCCAGTTCGCTGAGTTCCTCGCGCAAGCGGTTTCCCGGCGTGGTCGCCCAGATTCGGAGTAATTATTATTAAGCGTGAAATGAGACAAGATAAACGAGCTGCACCGAAAGCCCCGATCAACGAGAATATCTCGGCACGCGAGGTTCGGTTAATTGGCGCTGACGGCGAGCAGATTGGCATCGTCTCGATTGATGAAGCGCTTCGTATCGCTGAAGAGTCCAAATTGGACCTGGTGGAAATCTCCGCCGACGCAGTCCCGCCTGTTTGCCGGGTGATGGACTACGGCAAGTCGATCTTCGAAAAGAAGAAGCAGATTGCTGCGGCGAAGAAGAACCAGAAGCAGATTCAAGTAAAAGAAATCAAGTTTCGTCCAGGGACGGAGGAAGGGGATTACCAGGTAAAACTGCGCAACCTGGTACGTTTCCTGAGTGATGGGGACAGGGCCAAGGTATCCTTGCGATTCCGCGGCCGTGAGATGGCCCACCAGGAGCTGGGCATGGAACTCCTCAAGCGGGTTGAAGCTGACCTGCTGGAGTACGGTTCCGTTGAACAGCATCCTAAGATGGAAGGACGCCAGCTGATCATGGTCATCGCCCCGAAAAAGAAGAAGTAATCAACAGGGCACGGCAGGCCTTCTGATTATGTTTATCAACTGAATGCGGAGTATCCGAACATGCCAAAGATGAAGACTAAAAGTGGTGCTGCTAAGCGGTTTCTGAAAACTGCTAACGGTATCAAGCACAAGCACGCTTTCAAGAGCCACATCCTGACCAAAATGTCGACCAAGCGTAAGCGTCAACTGCGCGGTAGCAGCTTGCTGCATCCGTCTGACGTGGCAAAAGTCGAGCGCATGCTGCGCCTTCGTTAATTTTTGGATCAAGAATAGAGGAAGTAACTCATGGCTCGTGTAAAGCGTGGCGTCATTGCCCGTAAACGTCACAAAAAAATTCTGAAACTTGCTAAAGGCTACTACGGCGCGCGTTCACGCGTATTCCGTGTCGCCAAGCAAGCGGTAATCAAGGCAGGCCAATACGCCTACCGCGACCGTCGTCAGAAAAAACGTCAGTTCCGCGCTCTGTGGATCGCTCGTATCAACGCTGGTGCACGTGTTAACGGTCTGTCCTACAGCCGTTTCATCGCTGGCCTGAAAAAAGCTTCCATCGAGATCGACCGTAAGGTTCTGGCCGAACTGGCAGTGAACGAAAAAGCGGTGTTTGCTGCGATTGTCGAGAAAGCTAAAGCCACTCTGGCTTAAGTACCCCCGACAATCACCCTGGGTTACGTCTGTAGCCCAAGGTGGTAAACGTCTTAAATAGGGGAAGAGCCTTCAAGCTCTTCCCCTATTTTGTATCTGGAGTCTGTACATGGAAAACCTGGACGCGCTCGTTGCCCAAGCCCTTGAGGCTGTGCAAAGCGCTGAAGATGTAAATGCCCTGGAGCAAATCCGGGTTCACTACCTTGGCAAGAAAGGTGAATTGACTCAGGTGATGAAGACCCTGGGGAATTTGCCGGCTGAAGAGCGTCCGCAAGTCGGTGCGCTGATCAACGTCGCCAAGGAGCGTGTCACAGAGGTGCTCAATGCGCGCAAGGCGACCATGGAGGAGGCTGATCTCGCGGCCAAACTCGCCGCCGAGTCCATTGACGTCACCTTGCCTGGTCGCGGCCAGGCCTCGGGCGGCCTGCATCCGATCACCCGGACTCTGGAACGTATCGAGCAGTTCTTCACCCACATCGGCTACGGCATTGCCGAAGGCCCTGAGGTCGAAGACGACTATCACAATTTCGAGGCGCTCAACATCCCAGGCCACCACCCGGCCCGGTCGATGCACGACACCTTCTATTTCAACGCGAACATGTTGTTGCGCACCCATACCTCGCCGGTACAGGTCCGCACCATGGAAGCGACCAAGCCGCCGATCCGCATTGTCTGCCCAGGCCGTGTGTACCGCAGCGACTCCGATATCACCCACTCGCCGATGTTCCACCAGGTCGAAGGCCTGCTGGTTGATCGCGACATCAACTTCGCCGACCTCAAAGGCACCATCGAAGAATTCCTGCGGGTGTTCTTCGAGAAGGAGCTGGCGGTACGGTTCCGTCCATCGTTCTTCCCGTTCACCGAGCCCTCCGCTGAAGTCGACATGGAATGCGTGATGTGCAGCGGCAAAGGCTGCCGCGTGTGCAAGCAGACCGGCTGGCTGGAAGTGATGGGCTGCGGCATGGTTCACCCTAACGTGCTGCGCATGTCCGGCATCGATCCGGAAGAGTTCTCGGGCTTTGCCTTCGGCATGGGCGTTGAGCGTCTGGCCATGCTGCGTTACGGCGTGAACGACTTGCGTCTGTTCTTCGACAACGACTTGCGGTTCCTCGCGCAATTTCGCTAGTCGTAACGAATCTTTAGGAGAGCAGGATGAAATTCAGTGAACAATGGCTGCGTGGCTGGGTAAGCCCGCAGGTAGATCGCGACGCGCTGGTTGCCCGTCTGTCGATGGCCGGCCTTGAGGTCGATAGCGTTACGCCGGCCGCCGGTGTTTTCAGTGGCGTGGTCGTGGGTGAGGTGTTGAGCACCGAACAACACCCCGATGCCGACAAGTTGCGTGTATGCCAGGTCAGCAATGGCGCGCAAACCTTCCAGGTCGTGTGCGGAGCGCCAAACGTGCGTCCGGGCCTGAAGATCCCGTTCGCCATGATCGGTGCCGAGCTGCCAGGCGACTTCAAGATCAAGAAGGCCAAGCTGCGTGGTGTCGAGTCCAACGGCATGCTGTGCTCACAGGCAGAACTGCAAGTCGGTGAGGGCAACGATGGCTTGATGGAGCTGCCGGCCGACGCGCCAGTGGGCCAGGACATCCGTGTTTACCTGGAACTGGAAGATGCCAGCATCGAGGTCGACCTGACCCCGAACCGTGGCGACTGCCTGTCGTTGGCAGGTTTGGCCCGTGAAGTTGGCGCGTTGTACAACGCCCCGGTCACCCGTCCAGTGGTTGCCGCCGTAGCTGCGGTACATGACGAAGTACGCCCGATCGACGTGCTGGCGCCAAACGCTTGCCCGCGTTACCTGGGCCGTGTGATCCGTAACGTCGACCTGTCCAAGCCGACGCCGCTGTGGATGGTTGAGCGCTTGCGTCGCGCCGACGTACGCAGCATCGACGCCGCCGTCGACATCACCAACTATGTGATGCTGGAGCTGGGTCAACCGTTGCACGCTTTTGACCTCGCCGAAATCAACGGTGGCATCCGCGTGCGCATGGCAGAAGAAGGCGAGAAGCTGGTACTGCTCGACGGTCAGGAAGTCAGCCTGCGTGCCGACACCCTGGTCATCGCCGACCACTCCCGCGCCCTGGCGATTGCCGGCGTGATGGGTGGCGAGCACAGCGGCGTCTCCGCGACTACCCGCGACGTGTTCCTTGAGAGCGCGTTCTTCGACCAGATCGCCATCGCCGGTAAGGCCCGTTCATACGGCCTGCACACCGATGCTTCGCACCGCTACGAGCGCGGAGTGGATTGGAACCTCGCCCGTGAAGCCATGGAGCGCGCCACTGGCCTGCTGCTGGAAATCACCGGTGGCGAAGCCGGCCCGATCACCGAAACCGTCAACGCGCAGTTCCTGCCCTCCGTTGCACCGATCACCCTACGTGCCAAAAGCGTCGAGCAGATGCTTGGCCTGGTCATCGAGGCGGCTGAAATCGAGCAACTGCTGTCGGCTCTCGGCCTGGCTATTTCCTCGAGTGGGGAAGGGCAGTGGCACGTTGAAGTACCAAGCCATCGCTTCGATATCAGCCTGGAAGTCGACCTGATCGAAGAGTTGGCCCGTCTCTACGGCTACAACCGCCTGCCGGTCCGTTACCCGCAAGCGCGCCTGGCGCCACAACCGAAGGCCGAAGCGCGTGCGCACCTGCCTGAGCTGCGTCGTCTGCTGGTTGCCCGTGGTTATCAAGAAGCGGTGACCTACAGCTTCATCGATCCGAAGCAGTTCGAACTGTTCAACCCGGGCGTCGAACCGCTGTTGCTGGCCAACCCGATCTCCAACGACATGGCGGCCATGCGTTCTTCGTTGTGGCCAGGCCTGGTGAAAGCACTTTCCCACAACCTGAACCGTCAGCAAGACCGCGTGCGCATGTTTGAAAGCGGCCTGCGTTTCGTCGGTCAGTTGGACGGCCTGAAGCAAGAGCCGATGCTGGCCGGTGTGGTCTGCGGCAGCCGTCTGCCGGAAGGCTGGGCACAGGGGCGCGACGCTGTGGACTTCTTCGACGTCAAGGCTGACGTGGAAGCGGTACTGGGTTTCGCCGGCGCTCTGGATGCCTTCACTTTCGTGCCGGGCAGCCATCCTGCATTGCATCCGGGCCAGACGGCACGCATCGAGCGTGAAGGTCGGCTGGTCGGTTTCGTCGGCGCCATTCACCCTGAATTGTCGAAAACCCTCGGTCTCGACCGTCCGGTCTTCGTGTTCGAGCTGGTTCTGGCTGAAGTGGCTTCTGGCAAGATGCCTAAATTCAGCGAGTTGTCGCGCTTCCCTGAAGTGCGCCGTGACCTGGCCTTGATCGCCGACCGTGAAGTGGCCGCCACTGCTGTTCTGGATGTAATCCGTGAAAATGCAGGGGAATGGCTGACAGACCTCAGGCTATTTGACGTCTATCAGGGTAAAGGTATTGATCCGCATAGAAAAAGCCTTGCAGTTGGCTTGACCTGGCAGCATCCATCGCGCACTCTTAATGACGATGAGGTGAATACCACGACACAAAATATCCTCACCTCGCTCGAACAAAGGTTGAACGCCACGTTAAGGAAGTGACGTATGGGGGCTTTGACGAAAGCTGAGATGGCGGAACGTCTGTACGAAGAGTTGGGTCTGAACAAGCGCGAGGCCAAGGAATTGGTCGAGCTGTTTTTTGAAGAGATCAGACACGCTCTGGAAGACAACGAACAGGTCAAATTGTCCGGTTTCGGCAACTTTGACCTGCGGGACAAACGCCAGCGGCCTGGCCGCAATCCAAAAACGGGAGAAGAAATCCCGATCACGGCTCGCCGTGTGGTCACCTTTCGTCCAGGGCAGAAGTTGAAGGCCCGAGTTGAGGCTTATGCTGGAACCAAGTCATAACGACGAGCTACCCGTCATCCCAGGCAAACGCTACTTCACCATTGGTGAAGTCAGCGAGCTCTGTGCGGTAAAACCGCACGTGCTGCGCTATTGGGAGCAGGAGTTTCCTCAACTCAACCCCGTCAAACGCACCGGGAACCGTCGGTATTATCAGCGCCAGGATGTGCTGATGATCCGACAGATCCGCGCGTTGCTGTACGACCAGGGGTTCACCATCAGCGGCGCGCGCCAGCGTATGTCCGGTGATGAAGCCAAAGACGACACTACCCAATACAAGCAAATGATCCGCCAGATGATCGCCGAACTCGAAGATGTGCTGGTGGTGTTGAAGAAGTGATTCAAGCTTTTAAAATACTTCCACATTTCAAAAGCTTGCGGTATATTCCGGATCGCTTCGTCAAGAAGCAAACCCAGTAACACGCCTAGTCGGGGCGTAGCGCAGTCCGGTAGCGCACTAGCATGGGGTGCTAGGGGTCGAGTGTTCGAATCACTCCGTCCCGACCATATTATTCAATGACTTAGCCGAACTCTAACCAGTTCGGCTTTTTCATGCGTAGGGACTTTTGCGGGGATTCATCCCGTCTTCCTCCTCAAGATGGTCAGCGCTGGCCCGCGAGAGTCAGTTGCCGACACTTTGTTCGCATCCTCAATCAGGTACTGCAATTCGGCTGTAGAATAGCGGCTCGTAATGCTGCCGTTCTTATGCCCCAGCAATGCCTTCGGATCCTCCTCCGTCACGTTTGCGCACGTAGCCTTCTGCCAAAGGTGTGCTTCAAATCGTGAACCCGGAATGACCTGAACCCTGGGTGCGCTGGCGACTTGTGAATTTCCTTCCACTTGTCCGCCGCGTGCTTCCTGGCCTTCCTCCAGGTCGAATCATTCATTCGCTCAACTGCCGTAGCTCCCGAACCGATCAGGCCACCCGTATCCGGGCAAGCGAGGTTTCAGATGATCGTGGTCAGCCGTCGATGGTGAAGATGTCCGACGCCTGGACCCAGGTTGTAAAACCGGCTTGGACCGAAACCATTCAGGAGGCCGGAGACCTCTACAGTTTCCGCATGGACGGGCTGCTGGCGTTCATCGCGGCAGGTTTTGAAGCGCGACTGTCTGCCCTGGAGGAGTAACGACGGCCTGTAATATGCTCGTCTGTTCATAGCCCGTATGATGTCTCAAACCATTTTGAGGTGGTACGGACGTGAAACAGATGAGCCAGGACAAACAGACCTACAAGCGGCTGTTACCAATCGCCCTTGCCGCAATCCTCGCAATGGAGATGTTTTCCGGTCACGTCGCGGCAGACACCACCAACCCACAAGCTGTTGAGCATCTTCATATAGGCAACGTGCCCGTAGAGGGTGTTGCCCTCCGGGATGGCGTAGTCGTATCGCGCAAGATGCTGCACCAGACCGACGCGCATGCCTTCGCCGACAAGACCGTCATTGATGAGGTCCAAGACGCTGGTACCTATGGCGCGTTCGACGCCACGACAGAGTTGCGCGGGAGCAACCTGCAAGACCACATGATTTCCTTTCAGGACCGCTTGAAGTACAGCGGCTCCAACGCAATCAAGTTGCTCGACGGATTCATGTCGCACCCTGTGCACGCCGGCACCGGCAAGATCTACATGCGCACCGGCGTGGATATTGGCGATATGCCGATCATCAACGGCGGAACAATCGACTAGAACATTGGTGTTCTTGTTCAGGACATCCGCAGCGGCAGCAACAACTCTGCAGTTGTCCTATCGCAGTCGAACGGTCACACCCTCTATTCATCCGGCACGGCACCCAGCTACCACCGATCCATGCTGTTCTTTGGTCCTGGTACCGGTCCGGTTATCTCCGCTGATTCGACCCAGGCCAAGGACGTGCGCGACCTTTCTCGTAAAGAGCTGAAAGTGGCAGCCAAGCTCAAGACGCTGATCAAGGCTTCGAAACAAAAGGGCGGTGATGGAAAGATCCATGTCGGCGTGATGGCCCAGGACGTGATTGAGGCGTTCAAGTCTGAAGGGCTGGATACAAACGATTACGCCATAGTTGGCACCGAAGGCGGTGTGCTGGGCGTGCGCTATGACGAACTGCTGGCGTTCGTGGTGAGTGCTTTATGATTTGTTGATCGGCAGAACGCCGAGGGCAGGGACTTTCTGATAGAAAGCCCAATCTTTGCAGGTTGTGCTTTTTCATGCCCGGAACAAACCGCATTCACCCCACAGGATTTTCGACCATTGAGTGATGCTGCCTCGCTGAAGCTCCCAAGGTATTGGGTACTGGCAAGAATGCTTCGGGCTAGTGAGTTTCGCAGGGCCATTTGGTATTAAGCGTCCCCCTCGCACCATCACGGCACATCTTGTTACAACCATTCGCCCCAGGGTGCAGTCGGTATAGAACTTCGGCCATCTGTTCTCATCCATATTCCAGGCGTGTTTCAAACCGTGAGCGCCTGCTGACAACCCATAGAGGTTCACAGAATGAAAATGACACTACCCGCCCTGATGTTGGGCGCCCTCATTTCGCAAGGAGCGATGGCCGCCGGAGATGGCACAGCCGCTCTTGGAGGCGGCGTTGGTGGTGCCCTTGGCAATATCGTAGGTCAACAGCTCGGTGGCTCAACGGGCGCAGCGGTAGGCGCAGGCGTTGGTGGTGCCGCCGGCAGTGCGGTCGGGGCTCAAAGAGGCAATCGTGCGGAAGCCGCGCTCGGTGGCGGTATCGGTTCCGCCGGCGGCTCGCTGATTGGTAATCGTCTCGGAGGCACAACTGGATCGACTATCGGCGCCGGTGTAGGGGGGGCTGCAGGTGGCGCGCTGGGTAATAACCTGGCAGATGATGAGAGTGGTCATCGATCAGACGGCAAGAAGCACAAAGGCAACAACAAGCATAAACACAAGAACAAGCATCGTTAGGCTCTGACGTTGTTACATTGAAGCCCGGCCCAGCGCCGGGCTTCTCGTTTCTGGCTTTCGCCGTTTTACGCGATCATGGCCTCAACCTCTGCCAGGGTGGCGTGTGGGACGACACTGTCCGGAATCCTCGAGGTGCCAGACAGGTTGTACACCCTGAAGTCATCACCCATGACCTTATCGGACATCAACTCAAACGACGGCAGTATGCGTGTGAAGTAGTGCTGATCGAGCCCGCAGGGTGAGTGGGTGGAATCAGCACTTTCGTAAAACCTGCCTGAGTGCTCGTCCAGATCGACGCCCACCAGAAAGACCTGGGTAAATCCCACATGGAACGCCAGCTGTATGGCCAGATAGGCCACGGTTCGAGCGTCAAAAAAGCCCTCGCTCATGTCTTTGCTGAACCCTAGCGGTCTTTCGCGACCCAGTAGCAAGGGGTGATTGACGACCAGTGCACTGTGTTTGCCTCGAACAGATTCCAGCCAGGAGGGCCGCTTGGCTTTGGATAATGGGTACAGCCGTCCAGTCGGTCGAGCATGAGAGGAGCGTGCGTGATCTTCCCACAGCGCAACCCTTTGGCTGATCGCCATCGCGTGTTTGAACAGCTCCGGCTGCTGGTCGGAGAAACTTCTGTCCGTGCAGGCGTAGAAGTACGGCTTAACCTCAGAGTCCAGGAACATCGAAATGGCGCCATTCATCGTGATCATTGGCACGTGCGCGAATTTTTTGATGGGAAAGGACTTGGCTGACGGGCCGGAAGCAATGATAAAGACCGCACCTGACTCCGCGTTCCGGCAGGCGTCAAAATCGCTCAGGTCCAGTTGGTATTTGTTCGAAAGCCAAGGGGCTGTGAAGGGGGCGTACAAAGCCTGCTGAGCGTTGCCAGCATGCTCGATGGCGACGAAGGCTGTCTGTTTCATCGGGCCCAACCGTGCAGTGAGAGGAAAATACCTACAGCACCCGACCCTGCGGGGTATGACTGAGTTCCTTCTTAAAGCAAAGTTCATGGTCCGGTCTGCTGCGTTTTATGCTCACCTCCCGTTACTTCCGCCCACAGGCGGTGCGTTTTCTGAGCTATTTGGTAGCAATTTCCTACGCGCGCGATCCTCTCTATTATCGCTATTTCATCGCTATCCCATCCAAATCAATCACTTGCTATATCCCCCGATCAGTTGGCACACATCCTGCTTTTTTGCATTCGTGGATAATTGGATACAAAAATTCAAAAGGTGCTGCCGATGCAATTCGCCCCCGCTTACGTTGACCGCCAGCCCCTCACCGCCGAGGAGGAGGCCTACAACTTTCTGCTGGACGCCATATGCAGTGGCCGCTACCGCAAGGGCGACCGGTTGATTGCCGAGGACATCGCCAGCGAGATCGGCATGAGCCGCATGCCGGTGCGCGAAGCCTTCCGCCGCCTGGATGCCCAGGGTCTGGTAACCCTCAGGCCTAACCGAGGCGCCGTCGTCAGCGGCCTGGATATCGATGAATTGCACGAAGTGTTCGAGATGCGCAGTGCCCTCGAAGGCCTGGCGGTGCGCGTGGCCGTCGCACGCATCGGCGAACGCCAATTGGCCGCACTGGAGCGCCTGCTCGACGAGATGGACGATTACCGCGACGAAAGCGCCGCCTGGGTCAGCCGTCACCGCGCTTTCCACGAATACCTGTGCAGCCTCAGCGGCCGTCCGCGCTTGATGAAGCAGATCTCAGCGCTGTACTCGCTGGTGGAAGCGCCCATGCGCCTGTGGTTGCAGCATGGCGAGAAACCCCTCAGCGCACGCCAGGAACACGCGGTGATCCTCGATGCTATCCGTTCCGGTGATGCCGCACGTGCTGAAGCCGTAGTGCGCGAGCACATCGAAGGCACGGTGCCGGCGCTGATCCAGTTTTTGCAATCGGAAAAATAATCAGAGGCGGGCCCAAGCCCGCCCGTGTTTTGACTTTGAGTCCTGCCCCGTTAACCAACGAACTGGAGTGTCTGGTCATGCATAAACGCCGCGCCTTGCTGGTGGCTGTCTCCCTCGGCCTCTGTACCCAATGGGCCATTGCCGCGCCCCAGGTACCGGAGCGCCTGAAGAGCGTCGATAAACTGGTGTATTGCTCGGGGATGGATTCGCCGCCCCTGGTGTCCTTCGATGAAGCGCAGAAGCCGCGCGGGCTCACCGTCGACCTCGGGCTCGAGATCGCCAAGCGCCTGGGCGACAAACACGTGCAGTGGCGGGTGATTCCGTTCTCCGGCCTGGTGCCGGCGTTGCTTGCCCAGCAGTGCGACATGATCGTCGACCAGCTGTTCGACAAGCCCGATCGGCGCCAGGTGATCGACATCGTCAACTACATGTATTCCAGCCAGTCGGTGGTGGTGCCCAAGGGCAATCCCAAAGGCATCAAGGCCCTGGATGACTTGTCCGGGCACAAGGTGGCGGTACTCAACGGCTCCACCATCAAGACCCTGCTGGACGCGCAAAACGACAACCTGACCAAGGCCGGCAAGCCACCGATGAAGCTGGTGGTCTACAACACCGACACTGATGCCTTCCAGGCCCTGCGCATCAGCCAGGTCGATGCCTACGGCACCACGGTGGAAACCGCCGGCTACTACGCCGCGATGGCCCCGGACCTGTTCCAGGAAGGTGTACCGGCCTTCAGCCGCATCCTCACCGGCCTGGGCATGCGCAAGGACGACCCGCAACTCACCGCCGCCGTGCAGCAAGTGATCAGCGACATGCGCAGCGATGGCAGCTATGTGGCGTTGCTGAACAAATGGCATGTCAGCAGTGACACTCTCGACTGAGGTTTGCGGCGATGAACTTCAATTGGGATGTGTTCTGGCAGTACCTGTTGCAGCCCAGCGGGGTCTACCTCACCGGGCTGTGGCTGACTTGCTTGATCGCGGTGTCGGCGATGTTGCTGGGCTGCGTACTGGGCTTGGCGGCGGCGCTGTTGCGCCTGTCGAAGAACCCGCTGCTGCACCTGCCAGTGCGGTTTTACGTGTGGTTGATGCGCGGCACGCCATTGTTGGTGCAGATCGTATTTCTCTACACCGCACTGGCGGCCGGGGGGATTTTCCGCTTTGAGGACATCGACCTGTTCGGCCTGGTCGTGCCCGGCAATATCCAGGCGGCGATCATCGCCCTGGGCCTCAACGAAGGCGCCTACATGGCTGAAATCATCCGCGCCGGCATTGGCGCCGTCGACAAGGGCCAATACGAAGCCGGGCGCTCCCTGGGCATGGGCTTTGCCAAGCTGATGCGGCGCATCGTACTGCCCCAGGCGTTCCGCGTGATCGTGCCGCCGCTGGGCAACGAGTTCAACGTGATGCTCAAGAACACCACCCTGGTCAGCGTGATCGGTGTGCAGGAATTACTGCTCAGTACGCAGATGGTCACCTCGGCGACGTTCCGCGTGTTCGAGCTGTACCTGGTGGTGGCGATCTACTTCCTGATGCTCACCACGCTCTGGGGCTTCTTCCAGCGTTGGCTGGAGGCGCGCTTCGGCCAGTCCGACCGGCCTTCCGCGCCGCCACCGGCGTCCAGCCGCATGTTCGGGCGCAGCACCTTGAAACTGCTGAGGGGACGATAACCATGGCGCATCACAGTGAAGAACTGATCATCGAAGCCCTGGATATCCACAAGTCGTTTGGCACGCTGCAGATCCTCAAGGGCATTTCCCTGCAAGTGCGGCGCGGAGAAGTCGTGGTGCTGATCGGCGCCTCGGGTTCGGGCAAGACCACCTTCATTCGCTGTATCAACCTGCTCGAAGACATCCAGGGCGGGCGCATCCGCGTCAACGGTCGCGCCATGGGCTATCGCGAGCGCAGCGACGGCAGCCTGGTACGCGACTCGGAGCGCAACATTGCCCGCCAGCGCCGCGACATCGGCATGGTGTTCCAGCGCTTCAACCTGTTCCCCCACATGACCGCGTTGGAAAACATCATCGAAGCGCCGATCCAGGTACTCGGCACACCCCGCGCTGAAGCCTTGGAACAGGCCCGTGGATTACTCGCTCGGGTCGGCCTGGCAGACAAGGCCAACCACTACCCGTCGATGCTCTCCGGCGGCCAGCAGCAACGGGTGGCGATCGCCCGTGCCCTGGCGATGAAACCCCAGGCCATGCTGTTCGACGAACCCACCAGCGCCCTCGACCCGGAAACCGTCGGCGAAGTGCTGCAGGTGATGAAGGAGCTGGCCGAGGAGGGCATGACCATGGTGGTGGTCACCCACGAAATGGGCTTTGCCCGTGAAGTGGCCGATCGCGTGGTGGTGCTCGACCAAGGTGAGCTCATCGAACAGGGGCCACCGGAACAGATTTTCAGCCACCCCAGCCATCCCCGTACCCGAGCCTTTCTCAGTCGCGTGTTATGACCCTTCCAAGGAAATGTGCCATGCGTTTATCCAGCTTGTTTGCAGCCCTGTGCTGCGCCGCCGTTGTACCCATGAGCCAGGCTGCCACACCTGTGGTCAAGGTCTACAACTGGTCCGATTACATCGGCCCCGACACCTTGAAGAACTTTGAGAAAGACAGCGGCATCAAGGTGCAATACGACATCTTCGACACCAACGAAATGCTGGAAGCCAAGCTGCTTTCCGGGCATTCGGGATATGACGTGGTGGTGCCGTCCAGCCAGTTCCTGTCCAAGCAGATCCACGCCGGTGCCTACCAGCCGTTGCAGCGAAATTTGCTGGATAACTGGAAGCACCTCGACCCGCGCCTGATGCAGCGCCTGGAAGCGGCCGACCCTGGCAACCGCTACGCCGTGCCTTATATGTGGGGCACCGTGGGCATCGGCTACAACGCAGAAAAAGTGCGCGCCGTGCTGGGTAAGGACGCGGTGCTGGATTCCTGGTCGATGGTCTTCGAGCCAGGCAACCTGGCCAAGCTCAAAAGCTGCGGCGTGGCTTTTCTTGATGCGCCGGTGAAGATCATCCCGCAGGTCATGCTCTACCTCGGCCTGGACCCCAACAGCACTCAGCCCGACGACTACAAGCAGGCCTCGACCCGGCTGATGGCGCTACGGCCCTCGGTGACCTACTTCAACTCCTCGAAATACACCGCCGACCTGGCCAACGGCGATATCTGCGTGGCGGTCGGTTATTCCGGCGACGTGATGCAGGCCCAGAGCCGCGCCAAGGAAGCCGGCAAACATATCGACATCCGCTACCTGATCCCCAAGGAAGGCGTGAACCTGTGGTTCGACATGCTGGCGATTCCCAAGGACGCCGGCAACACGGCCAACGCCCACGCCCTGATCAACTACCTGTTGCGCCCCGAGGTGATCGCGCCGATCAGCGACTACGTCGGCTACGCCAACCCGAATAAAGACGCCACGCCACTGATGGACCCGAAAGTCAGCGGCAACCCCGGTATCTACCCTGGCGATGACGTGATCAACCACACCTTTGTCTCCGCCGACCTGCCGGAAAATATCCAGCGCCTGATGACCCGGGAATGGAACCGCATCAAGTCCGGCCAATGAATCGAAGAGCCTCTGCCATGTTGAAATTTTCTGCTCACGAGTACCCTTATCCCTCGCAACGCCAGAGCGTGTTTGCCCAGCGCGGCATGGTCGCGGCGTCCCAGCCCCTGGCCGCCCAGGCCGGTATCGAGGTCATGCAAAAGGGTGGCAATGCCATTGATGCCGCCATTGCCACGGCGGCCGCTTTGACGGTGGTGGAACCCACCGGCTGTGGCCTTGGTGGCGATGCGTTTGCCTTGGTCTGGTGCAAGGGCCAGTTGCACGGTTTGAATGGCAACGGCCATGCGCCGGCGGCCTTGAGCATCAAGGCGGTTAAAGCGGCGGGGCATGACCAGATGCCGCTGTATGGCTGGACGCCGGTCACGGTGCCCGGTTGCCCGTCGGCTTGGGCCGAGCTGTCCCAGCGTTTCGGCAAATTGCCGTTTGCCGAGTTGCTGCAACCAGCCATCCGCCTGGCGCGCGACGGTTTCCCGCTGTCGCCGGTAGTTGCCCATCAATGGCAGCTCACCCTGGAAGAGTTCACGCCCCATCGTGACGCTGCGCTGGACGCCTGGTTCGACACTTTCCTGATCGACGGCCGTGCGCCCCGGGCCGGGGAGATGTTTCGCAACCCGGCCCAGGCCCGCACCCTCGAAGAGCTGGCGGCCACCCGCTGCGAAAGCCTGTATCGCGGCGCGCTGGCCGAACGCTTGGACGCACATTCCAAGGCCAGCGGCGGCTACCTGCGCGCGAGCGATCTCCAGGATTACCGCGCCGAGTGGGTGGAGCCGATCCACGTCAATTACCGGGGGGTGGATGTGTGGGAAATCCCACCCAGCGGCCAGGGTTTGGTAGCGTTGATGGCGCTGAAAATCCTCGAAGGTTTCAGCTTCGATCACCGCGACAGCCAACAAACCTGGCACCGCCAATTGGAGGCAATGAAACTCGCCTACAGCGACGGCTTGCACTACATCACCGACCCACTGCACATGCGCGTGGCCGTTGCTGACCTGCTCAGCGATGACTACAGCGCGCGCCGCCGTGGACAGATCGGCGAACAGGCCCAGCCACCCAAACCCGGCGACCCTCACGCCAGCGGCACGGTGTACCTGGCCACGGCCGACGCCGAAGGCAATATGGTTTCGTTCATCCAGAGCAACTACCACGGCTTCGGCTCCGGCGTGGTGCTGCCCGACAGCGGCATCGCCCTGCAAAACCGTGGGCAGGAGTTCAGCCTCGACCCAACCCACGCCAACTGCCTGGCGCCGGGCAAAAAAACCTTCCACACCATCATCCCCGGTTTCCTCACCAAGGACGGCCAGGCCCTTGGCCCGTTCGGCGTGATGGGCGGCTACATGCAGCCCCAGGGTCACGTGCAGATGGTGATGAACCTGGTGGATTTCGGCCTCAACCCGCAAGCGGCGCTGGATGCGCCGCGCTGGCAATGGCTGGGTGACATGAAGGTCGGCATCGAACAGGGCGCCTCCCGCGACTTGGCCAACGCCTTGGCACGGCGCGGGCATCAGGTGCAGATCGCCAGCGACCTCACCGACTACGGGCGCGGGCAGATCATCCTGCGTGATCCGGTCAGTGGTGTATTGTGCGGCGGAACGGAGCCGAGGGCGGATTCAACGATCGCCGTGTGGTAAGCGAAAAAAAATGGCGGAGCCTGTCCCTTTTTTTCATCTCGCCTGTCATTCCAGGCAAGTGAACACTATCGAGAGCTTCCGCCAATGCCCGTCGTCCGTCCCTTGCTCAAACTGAGCCTGCTGCTGAGCCTCAGCGCCAGTCCGTTTTTCGCCGCCGTCAGTTATGCCGAAGACACCGCCACCCGCCGTAGTTATCAGGTGCCCGCCGGCAGCCTGAGTGCGGCGCTCACCCGCTTCGCCGGGTTGGCGGGTGTCAACCTGTCGGTGGACCCGGCGTTGGTCAGCGGGCGCAGCAGCAGTGGTTTGTCCGGTGAATATGGGGTGGAGGAGGGCTTCGCGCGCTTGCTGCAAGGCTCTGGCCTGCAACTGCAACCGATGGGCGCACAGGCCTACATGCTGGTGCCGGCGCCGGAGGGCAGTACGCTGGAGTTGGCCCCGACGTCGATCCTCGGCACCACCGGCCTGTATGACGGCGACACCTACGCCGGCGGCCAGGTGGCGCGCCGCACGGCCCAGGGCATGCTCGGCACGCGGGACTTCATGGAAACCCCGTTCAGCATCACCACCTACACTGCGGATGCGGTGAAGAACCAACAGGCCCGCACCCTCGGCGACCTGATCGCCGCCGACCCCTCGGTGCGTGCAACCAACCCGGCCGGTGGGCGTTACGAGCAATTCACCATCCGCGGCTTCAGCCTGTTCAACAGTGACGTGGCCTACAACGGCCTGTACGGCGTGCTGCCGACCTACACCATCGACATGGAAATGGCCGACCGCGTCGACATCCTCAAGGGCCCGAGCCAGTTGATCAACGGCATCTCGCCGCGTGGCAGCGTGGGCGGCGGGATCAACGTGGTGCCCAAGCGCGCCACCGACAAGGACATCAACTCGTTTACCGGCAACTGGGCGTCCGACAGCCAGGCTGGCGGCGCGGTGGACATCGGTCGACGCTTTGGCGAAGACAACCAGTACGGCATCCGTTTCAACGGTGTGAAGCAGTCCGGCGACACCGCCTGGGATCACCAGAGCGTCGACCGCGAAATGGCCGTGCTGGGCCTGGATTTCCGTGGCGAACGCCTTCGCCTTTCCACCGATATCGGCCACACCGAGCGCGACACGGATGCACCGCAAGAGCGCGTGCAGGTGGCGGCCGCAGCGCCGGTGCCCAGCGCTAACGACGTGCGCCGCAATTATGCGCAATCCTGGAGCAAGGCCCGCACCAACGACACGTTCGGCACAGTCAATGCCGAGTACGACCTCAGCGACAACGTGATGCTCTACGGCGGCGTGGGCGCGCGCAAAAGCAACCACGACTTCCTGCGCCACGCGGTGTCCGTGTCCAATGCGGCCGGTGATTTCAGCGTGCAGCCACGGGATTTCACCCGCGATGAAAACGTGCGCACCTACACCGCTGGCGTGCGCAACTGGTTCCATACCGGGCCGGTCAGCCATGAGGTCAACCTCGCCGCCAGCTACTTCGATATGGACTTCACCAACGGTGGCGCACGCTATGGGGCGGCGCCGAGCAATCTCTACAACCCGGTACAAACACCGACGCCGTCCACAGCTACCCGCCAGGACGCCAAGGTCTACACCGAAAACAAATTCAGCGGCGTGGCCTTGTCCGACACCCTGGGCTTCTTCGACGACCGCCTGTTGCTCACCCTCGGTGCCCGCTGGCAGCGCGTGAAGGTGGATGACTGGAGCAACGGCGTCAAAGGTGCCACGGCCTACGACGAAGAAAAGGTTTCGCCGTCCGGCGGCCTGCTGTTCAAGGCCACCGACAAACTGTCGCTGTACGCCAACTACATGGAAGGCCTGAGCCAGGGCAAGATCGCGCCGTCCACCTCGCGAAACGAAGACGAGATTTTCCCGCCGTTTATCAGTCGCCAGGTGGAAGTGGGCGCAAAGTACGACGCCGGCGCGTTCGCGGTGACCGCCGCCGTGTTCCGCATCAAGCAGCCAGCCTATGAAACCAACGCCGCCACGCGGCTCTTCGGGCCTAACGGCAAGCGCGAGAACTCAGGCGTAGAGCTGAGTGTGTTCGGCGAACCGCTCAAGGGCTTCCGCCTGCTCGGTGGGGTGATGTACATCGACAGTGAACTGAAAGACACCACCAACGGCACCTGGGACGGCAACCGCGCCCCGGCCACGCCCAAGTACAACGTCAACCTGGGCGCCGAATGGGATGTGCCAGGCCTCGAAGGCCTCACGCTGACCAGCCGTGGCATCTATTCCAGCTCGCAGTACCTGGACCAGTCCAACGTGAAGGAAATCGACGCCTGGAACCGCCTCGACGTGGGGGCGCGGTATGCGTTCAAGGTGGACGACAAACACATCACCTTGCGGGCGAATGTGGAGAACGTCGCCGATAAACGCTACTGGAGTTCGGCCGGCGCTTCGGATGACAGCGAGCCGGGGCTGACCTTGTCGACGCCGCGCACCTACCTGCTGTCGGCCACCGTCGACTTCTAACATGAGTCTTGTTGTGGTGAGCGGGCTTGCCCCGCGCTGGGTGGCGAAGCCGCCCCAAAACCTGGCACCTCGCTCTACCTGACACGATGTGGTGTTCTTGTTGGGGCTGCTGCGCAGCCC
>NZ_JACART010000030.1:0-17105 GCF_013386445.1 Pseudomonas sp. P7759 | reverse complement strand
GGCTACGGCCCGACTGAAACTGTGGTCACGCCATTGCTGTGGAAGGCACGCCGGGGCGATCTGTGCGGCGCGGTTTATGCCCCAATCGGCACCTTGCTGGGCAACCGCAGCGGCTACGTGCTCGACTCGCAACTCAATCTTCAACCTGTCGGCGTGGCCGGCGAGTTGTACCTGGGCGGCGAGGGCGTGGCCCGAGGGTATCTGGAGCGTCCGGCACTGACGGCGGAACGCTTTGTACCGGACCCGTTCGGCAAACCGGGTAGCCGTGTGTATCGCAGCGGCGACCTGACCCGTGGCCGCCCGGATGGTGTGGTGGATTACCTTGGACGTGTCGACCATCAGGTGAAGATCCGTGGTTTCCGTATCGAACTGGGCGAGATCGAAGCGCGCCTGCGTGAACAGGACAACGTCGGCGAAACCGTGGTGGTCGCCCAGGAAGGTCCGACCGGCAAACAACTGGTGGCCTACGTGGTGCCGGCCAATGCTGGACCTGCCAACGAAACCGAGTTCCGCGAAACCCTGCGCCGCGCCTTGAAAACTCGTCTGCCCGACTACATGGTGCCGACGTACTTCATGTTCCTGGCGCAAATGCCGCTGACGCCCAATGGCAAGCTCGACCGCAAAGGCTTGCCGCAACCGGACGCAAGCCTGTTGCAACAAGCCTACGTGGCGCCGCAAAGCGAGCTGGAACAACAGCTCGCCGCCATCTGGGCCGACGTGCTGCGCTTGCCGCAGGTGGGCTTGAACGACAACTTCTTCGAGCTGGGCGGCGATTCGATCATCTCGATCCAGGTGGTCAGCCGTGCACGACAGGCCGGTATCCGGTTCACGCCCAAGGACCTGTTCCAGCACCAGACCGTACAGAGCCTGGCTGGCGTCGCGCGCCAGGGTGTCGAAGGCTTGACCATCAGCCAGGCTGCCTTGAGTGGCGAGACGTTGCTGTTGCCGATCCAGCAAGCCTTCTTCGCCGATGAGATTGCCGAACGTCACCACTGGAACCAATCGGTGGTGCTGCAGCCCCACCAACACCTCGATGCCGCGACATTGACCCAGGCCTTGCAAGCGTTGCTGGTGCATCACGATGCGTTACGCTCGCGGTTTGTCGAAGGCGCGCAGGGCTGGCAGGGCCTGTACCGTGCGGCCGAGCACCATCAGGCCGATACTGTGTTGTGGCAGAGCACGCTGCACGGCGTTGAAGCACTCACGGCATTGGCCGAGGAGGCGCAACGCAGCCTTGATCTCGACCAGGGCCCGCTGATGCGCGCCGTGCTGGTTCAATTGGACGATGGTTCGCAGCGCTTGCTGCTGGTTATCCATCACTTGGTGGTCGATGGCGTGTCGTGGCGGATTCTCCTGGAGGATTTGCAAACGGCCTACCGCCAACTCGCCGCAGGCACCCCCGTGGCATTGCCTGCCAAGACCAGTTCCACCCGCGACTGGGCGCAACGTCTCCAGCAATACGCCCAAGGCGAGGCACTGACCCAGGAACTGGCGTGGTGGCAAGCACAATTGCACGGCGCCGAGGCCGACCTGCCAAGCGCCAATCCGGGAGCGAGCCTGAGCAACCGCCATGCCGGCAGCGCAACCACGCACCTGGACGCCAGCCATACCCGTCGCCTGCTGCAGGACGCCCCGGCGGCCTATCGCACTCAAATCAACGACCTGTTGCTGACGGCGCTGGCGCGGGTGATCGGGCGCTGGACCGGCCACGATTCGACCCTGATCCGCTTGGAAGGGCATGGCCGCGAAGACCTGTTCGAGGACATCGACCTGACACGTACGGTCGGTTGGTTCACCAGCCTCTACCCGGTAAAACTCACCCCGGCTTCGACCCTGGCGGATTCATTGAAGGGCATCAAGGAGCAGCTGCGCGCGATTCCCGACAAGGGCATCGGTTTTGGTGCCCTGCGTTACCTCGGCCAACCCGATGTGCGTGACGCATTGGCACGCCTGCCGCAGCCACGCATCACCTTCAACTACCTGGGCCAGTTCGATACCAGTTTTGATGGCAATGAACAGCAGGGCTTGTTTGCGCCTTCTGGTGATGCCGCCGGCAGCGACCAGAGCCCGGATGCATCGTTGGGCAACTGGCTGGAAATCAACGGCCAGGTGTATGGCGGTGAGCTGAACCTGAACTGGAGCTTCAGCCAGCAGATGTTCGATTCGGCGAGCATCCAGCAGTTGGCCGATGACTACGCGCAAGAACTCAAGGCGCTGATCGAGCATTGCTGCCAGCCTGAACATACCGGCGCCACCCCGTCGGACTTCCCACTGGCCCGCTTGAGCCAGGTTCAGTTGGATGGCCTGGCGTTACCGTTGAGCCAGGTCGACGATATTTACCCGCTGTCGCCGATGCAGCAGGGCATGCTGTTCCAATCCCTGTTCGGCCAGGGCTCGGGCGACTACATCAACCAGATGCGCGTTGACGTGCAAGGGCTGGATGTGGCGCGTTTCCAGGCGGCCTGGCAGGTCGCCCTGGAGCACCACGACATCCTGCGCACCGGGTTCCTCTGGCAGACCGAACTGGAGCAGCCGTTGCAGGTGGTTTACAAGACGGCCCAGGTGCCTTTGGTCGAGCACGATTGGCAGCAGCGTGAAGACCTCGGTAAGGCGCTTGATGCTTTGGCGCAAACCCTTCGTGCAGATGGCTTCGTGCTTGAGCAGGCGCCATTGCTGAGCCTGGTCGTGGTGTGTACCGGTATCGACAGCCATCACCTGATTTACACCAACCACCACATTCTGATGGATGGCTGGAGTGCTTCGCAGCTGTTTGGCGAGGTGCTGCAACAATACGCCGGCGAATCGCTACGCGCGCCGAACGGACGCTATCGCGATTACATCGGCTGGTTGCAGGCACAGGATCCACTCACCAGCGAGACCTTCTGGAAAGCCCAGCTTGCTGGCTTGCAGACGCCAACGCGACTGTCCCGTGGGCTCACCCGCGAACAGGACGTGTCCCAGGTCAATGGCATTCACCGGCTGACCCTGGAACAGACGGCCACCGACCAGCTCAAGGCGTTTGCCCAGCGCCACAAGGTGACGCTCAATACCCTGGTGCAAAGCGCCTGGCTGTTGCTGTTGCGCCGTCATACCGGCCTGGACACCGTCGCCTTTGGTGCCACGGTGGCGGGACGCCCGGCCGAATTGCCGGGTATCGAACAGCAGGTGGGGTTGTTCATCAACACGCTGCCAGTGGTGGCCACGCCGAGCCCGCAGCTGAGCGTGGATGATTGGTTGCAGCAGGTGCAGGCACAAAACCTGCGCCTGCGTGAACAGGAGCACACGCCGCTGTTCGAGATCCAGCGCTGGGCAGGGCTGGGCGGCGAGGCGCTGTTCGACAGCATCCTGGTATTCGAGAACTACCCGGTGTCCGAGGCTTTAGAGCAGGGATCCCCGGCGGGCCTGCGTTTCGGCACGATGGACAGCCTGGAACAGACCCACTATCCGCTGACCGTACTGCTGGCCATGGGTGATCGCCTGGCGATGGAGTTCAACTACGATCACGCCGCGTTCGACACGCAGGATGTCGTTAACCTGTCGGCGCATTTCCAGCAGTTGCTGCTGGCGTTGACGATGCCGCAGGTGGAGCGCCTGGCGGACCTGCCGTCGTTGCCCGCGGCTCAGCGCCAGTTGATCGTCGAGGACTGGAACGCGACAACGCGGGATTATCCGTTGCACCGTGGCGTGCACCAGATGATCGAAGACCAGGTGGCCCTCGCGCCAAACGCACCGGCCCTGGTGTTTGCTGCGCAGCGCCTGAGCTATGCCGAGCTGAACCGTCGCGCCAACCGTCTGGCTCATCGATTGATCGCCGCCGGCGTAGGGCCGGACGTGCTGGTGGGCCTGGCCGTAGAGCGATCCATCGAAATGGTGGTGGGCCTGCTGGCAGTGCTCAAGGCCGGTGGTGCCTATGTACCGCTGGACCCGGAATACCCGCGTGAACGCCTGGCCTACATGCTCGATGACAGCGGCGTGAAGCTGCTGCTGACCCAGGCGCATCTGCTGGAGCAGTTGCCGATTCCTCACGGGTTGGAAACCCTGGTACTGGAGGCGAGCGGTTTCGAAGGCTATAGCGACGCCAACCCAGGTGTTGTCCTGGACGGCGAGAACCTGGCGTATGTGATCTACACCTCCGGTTCCACAGGCCAGCCCAAAGGTGCGGGTAACCGTCATCGTGCGCTGACCAACCGCCTGTGCTGGATGCAGGAGGCCTATGCCCTGGATGCCAGCGATACGGTGTTGCAGAAAACCCCGTTCAGTTTTGACGTCTCCGTCTGGGAGTTCTTCTGGCCCTTGATGACCGGCTCACGCCTGGTCGTCGCCGCGCCCGGTGATCATCGCGATCCGGGCAAGCTGGTCAGCCTGATCAACCAAGAGCAGGTCACCACATTGCACTTCGTGCCGTCGATGTTGCAGGCATTCCTGCAGGACTCGGCGGTGTCGACCTGCGTCAGCCTGCAGCGCATCGTGTGCAGCGGTGAAGCGCTGCCGGTGGATGCGCAGCAGCAAGTGTTCGCCAAACTGCCGCGCGCCGGGTTGTACAACCTGTATGGCCCGACGGAAGCCGCGATCGATGTGACCCACTGGACGTGCGTGGACGAGGGCCGTGACGCGGTGCCTATCGGCAAACCGATTGCCAACTTGGGTTGCTACGTGCTCGACAGTCATTTCGAGCCAGTGCCTGCCGGCGTGCTGGGCGAGCTGTTCCTGGGCGGCGTGGGCCTGGCGCGGGGTTACCACCGCCGGCCGGCGTTGACCGCTGAGCGCTTTATCGCGCACCCCTTCGTCAAGGGCGAGCGCCTGTACCGCACCGGTGACCTGGCTCGCTATCGCACCGACGGCGTGATCGAATACGCCGGGCGTATCGACCATCAGGTCAAGCTGCGCGGCCTGCGTATTGAGCTGGGTGAAATCGAAGCGCGGCTGTTGGAGCATCCATCGGTACGTGAGGCTGCGGTGTTGGCCGTGGACGGCAAGCATCTGGTGGGTTACCTGGTCTTGCAGGAGCCAGGTGAAGACTGGCGTGAAATCCTCAGCGCTCACCTGGCCACCCACTTGCCAGACTACATGGTGCCGGCGCAGTGGCTGCTGTTGGAGCACATGCCCTTGAGCCCTAACGGCAAGCTGGACCGTAAGGCGCTGCCGAAGCCGGACACGCAGTCGACCCAGCCATTTGAAGCGCCGCAAACCGATCTTGAACAGAAAATCGCCGCAATCTGGGTGGATGTACTCGGTGTGGAACAGGTGGGTGTGAACGACAACTTCTTCGAGTTGGGGGGGCATTCGCTGTTGGTATTGATGCTCAAGGAGCGCATTCGCAAGGCCAGCGGCATCGGTCTGTCGGTCAGCCAGTTGATGCTCAATCCGACCGTACGCACTCAGGTCGCTTGTCTGGAAGGGACGACGCGCAGTTCGTTGCTGGTCCCGCTCAACAGCCAGACCGAAGGCACGCCGCTTTACCTGTTCCACCCCAGCTACGGTTCGGTGCATTGCTACAAGGCCCTGGCCCTGGCACTGCGTGAACAGCGGCCGGTGGTGGGTGTGATCTGTCGTGCGTTGGCGCAAGAGGGCACAGAAGTTCCGGCATGGGCCGCCATGGTTGAGGATTACACGGCGCAGTTGCTGGAGGCCCAGCCCGAAGGTCCTTTCCGTCTAGCGGGCTGGTCACTGGGCGGTAACCTGGCGGTAGAGGTTGCGCACGGCCTGGAACGGGCGGGCAGGGACGTGGAGTTTGTCGGCTGGATCGACTCGGCACCGCCTCGCTGGCTCACGCAATACTGGGACGCAGCGGTGATCACCGATGCGGGTGAACTCTCTGACAACGAGCGGCGCGTGGCACTGCTGGGCGTGATGTTCCCAGGGTTTGCCGAGGCCATCCAGGCTGCTTGGCAGGACGTGCAGGCGAATAACCTGGATGAAGGTCAGCAGTGGACGCGCTTTGTCGAATGGGCCGAAGGCTCGCTGGGTAAAGCGTTCCGCGAGGTCAAGCAAGCGCTGCTGGATGGCAATGAAGCACAGATCGCCTGGGACGTTGACCGCGCCTTGTTCAAACGCCTGGAACAGGCTGACTTCAAGGCGCTCAAGGCGCCTGTCAGCTGCTGGTGGGCGGCCATGAGTCGCGCGGGCCAGCACAAGGCATTGATCGAGGCCGGCATGGAGCGGGTGATCGGCCAGGGGTGTGTGGTGCGCTCGACGATGATTGAGGTGGATCATGAACGCATCATTGATAACGCTGAGTTCGTTCGCAGCTTTGTGACGGCCATGGCGTAAAGGTCGGTAAAACAGAAAGCCCCAGGTCACGTGGTGTGACCTGGGGCTTTTTTGTGGGCGGCATGAACCCGCACGCATAAAAAAACACCCTGCGAAGGTTGGGCCTGCGCAGGGTGTCGGGGGTTGCTGGGGTTCAGCCTGTCAGATCAGAAATCCCAACGCGTCGAAAACATTACGTTGCGTGGGTCGCCCGAGTAGGACGAGGTGTAGAACCCGATGTTGGTGTAGTAGCGCTTGTCAAACACGTTGTTGACGTTCACCGAGGCCGACAGGTTTTTGGTGATCTGGTAGCGCGCCATCGCGTCAACCAGCCAGTACGGGTCTTGGGAGAAACGCTGGGTCACGCTTTTGCCACGGTTGTAGACATCCTGCCAAGCCTCGCCCTGCCAGCGCGCGCCGCCACCGATGGTCAGCTTGTCGAGGGCGCCGGTCAGCTTGTAGCTGGTGTAGAAGTTCAGCTGGTCCTGAGGTTCCCAGGTCGAGAACTTCTTGCCGTCGTCGTCGCGGATCACCTTGTGGGTATAACCCGCCTGCACTTGCCAGCCCGGCAGCAGTTCACCGGACATCTCGGCTTCCCAGCCCTTGGTCGTGGCCTGGACGCCCATGTAGGCCCACTCGACAGGCGAGTTGGCCGGCATATTGTTGTTGTACTCGGTGTCTTCCTCGGCACGATTGGACTCATGAATCTCGAAGTAGGCGAGGCTGGTGTTCAAGCGACCGTCGTAGAATTCGCCCTTCAAGCCGATCTCGTAGTTCTCGCCCTCGTCCGGCTCGACCATCTTGTTGTTGCGGTCCGGCCGCAGCTGTTGCGGCATGAAGATCGAGGTGTAGCTGCCGTAGACCGAGAAGTTTTCGTTGAGGTCGTACACCACGCCCGCATACGGGATGAGTTTGCCGGTCTCACGCGAGTCGTTGGTACCGGTCAAGCGGTAGTCGGTCAGGCGTGAGCCCAGCAACAGCGACAGATCGTCGGTGAGGCTCAGGCGTGTCGAGAAGTAGACCGCCGCCTGGCGGGTGATGTCGTCTTTCTCGTGGGCCGGGCCCCATTGTGGTTCAAGGCTGTCACCGTTCCATTCATAGAGCGGGAAGTTGTTGCTGTCCCGATAGGTCGCTTCATAGCCGTAGTAGTCGTTGCCTTCCCAGTGCGAGCGCGAAACCGAGGACCCGACGACCAATTGGTGCTCACGTCCTCCCAGGCTGAATGGCCCGGAAAGATAGAAGTCCCCGTTGTTGCTGATGGTCTTGCCGGTGAATTTGGAGCCATAGACCGACGCTCTGTCGGTCGTCTCCGAGATCGGCGACGCGTAACCCAGTGGCGCGTTATAACCATTGAGCTGGTTGCTGTAGTTGGCCTTGGCGATCCAGCCGTTATCCAGGGCGTGTTCCAACGTCGCGAACACGCTGCGGGTGTATTGTCCCCAGCTGCTCCATTTCGGCCCGTTGTTGTAGCCACGGTCGAACTTGATTTCATTACCTACGCCATCGAACAGCGAGCGGCTGCCGGACCAGCTAGAGCCTTTGGGATCACTGTCCTGGTAATCGGCACCGACCGTCAGCAGGGTGTCCGGCGACAGGTCGAATTCGAGGATGCCGTAGTAGACATTGGTCTTGCGCTCGTAATGGTCGATGAACGAATGCTTGTCCTGGTAGGCCACTACGGCGCGCCCACGTACGTTGCCGCTGTCGGTCAGTGGGCCGCTGACGTCCAGCTCCGAACGGTAGTTGTCCCAGGAACCCGCACCCAGGCCCACGTGGCCCTGGAATTCGGCGGTGGGTTTTTTACGCACCAGGTTGATGGTGCCGCCAGGGCCGCCCGCGCCGGTCATCAGGCCGGTGGTGCCCTTGAGGATTTCGACGCGGTCGTAGATCGCCATGTCGCTGAGGGTCTGGCCGGCCGAGTAACCTTCGTTGCGCGTGGTGGGTACACCGTCGTACTGGAAGTTCTGGATCGGGAAGCCGCGAGAGTAGTAGTTGGTCCGTTCGCTGTCGAAAGTCGAGACGGTGATGCCGGGCGTGTGGCGCATCACATCGTCAATACCGTTCAGGCCGAAGTCGTCCATGGTCTGGCGGGTCACGACGGAAATTGACTGCGGCGTCTCGCGCGGCGTCAGCACCATCTTGGTCGCGGTGGCGATGGTGCCCGGCGTGTAGGAGCCGGTGCCTTCGGTGATGGTGCCCAGCTGGTTGGCGTTGATCTGGGTGGCGCCCAGTTCCACGGCGCCGGTCCCGGAGCCGGGTGCGTTGATGATCATCGAGCTGCCTTGCAGGCTGTAACTCACGCCGGTCCCCCCCAGGAGGCGCTCGATGGCTTGCACCGGGTCCAGCTTGCCGCTGACGGCGCTGCTGTGCTTGTCCTTGACGGTATCCGGGCTGTACAGGATCTGCAGGTTGGTCTGTTGACCGAATACCTGCAGCGCCGTATTCAAGGGTTGCGCCGGGATGTTCAATTCGAACTCTTGCGCCTGAACATAGCCCGCCACCGGCAGGCTGACCGCAAGGGCCAGGGCGCTGGGGAGGACGTTTAATTTCAAGGCCCGCCGCATGGAAACTGCGGTGCTCAATGGGCTGAGGGCAAGCCGTACTGGCATGGAATGTTTCTCTTTTTAAGTGTAGGCAGATGGGTACTTAATGCGGTTAATTCTCATTGCTGCATATGAGACGTTCGCACTCGCAAAAACCGGAAAAATTTATGCGGGCTCCAGTTCTGCAACGACTTTCCCTGCACTCAGGCGCACCAACTGGTCGGCAATATCGAAATAGCGGTCGTCGTGGCTGATCACGATGATGGTCTTGCCCAGGCGCTTGAGGTCCGGCAGCAGCTCGGTATAGAAAACGCGACGGAAGGCTGGGTCCTGGTCGGCCGCCCATTCGTCGAACACCAGCACCGGGCGTTCTTCCAGCCAGGCGTTGACCAGGGCCAGGCGCTTGCGCTGGCCGGTGGACAGGTCGGTGGTGCTGAATACGCCGTCCTTGACGCTGACCTTGTGCGCGATTTCCAGGCGCTCCAGATACTTGGCGGCACTGTCCAGGGACTGGGTGGCGCTGCCTTGGACCAGGTCATCGAACAGGTAGTAATCGGCGAATACGGTGGTGAACAACTGGCGATAGTCATCGCGCGCGGGGTCGGTCACGGTTTCGCCGTTGAGGCGGATTTCCCCGGCCTGGGGTTGATACAGGCCAAGCAGCAGTTTGATCAGGGTGGTCTTGCCGCAGCCGTTTTCGCCCACGATGAACACGATATCGCCCTGCTTGATGCTCAGGTTGATCGGCCCCAGGTGGAACGGCTGGCTGCCTTCGACCGGTGGCGGGCTGTACGTCACGCCGCGCAATTCCAGGCTGTTCACGACCGGCTTGGGGGCTTCACTGCCATCCATCAGCAGGTGCGGTTCCGGGGACGAGAAACGCTCGGACAGTTCGGTAATGCGTGCAAAGGCAATGCGCGCCTTGCCAATGATCGGCAAGTAGCCCACCACATGCTCCAGCGGGCCTTTCATATACAGCAGCACCAGCACGAAGCCTGTGATCACCGCCGGGTCCGGGTTGGGGTTGTAGGCCTGCATCGCCAGGGCCAGGCCGATGACCACGAAGAACAGCATCGAGCCGAAGGTCTTGGCGACGATATAGATGTTCACCGAGCGCACCTGGATGTCGCTGATCCGGTCGGCGGTTTCCTGGATGCGGTGGGTGTTCATGCGGTAGCGGCGAGGCCGGTGGATGCGCAGCTCTTTGGCGCCCGAGGCAATCGCCGAATAATAGCGTTGCAGCTCGTCTTCCTGGTCGCGGGCCTCATCGAAGCCGCGAATGCCCTTGGCGCCGGCGATGAATTGCACGCTGCTGCCGATGATGATGGCGACCACCATCATCAGGAACATCGGTACCGACAGGTACGCCAGGTAGCCCAGGCAGCCCAGAGTCACCGTCGTTGCGATGGCCAGCGGAGTGAAGGCGAAGGAAAAGTCACTGATGGTGTCAACGTCATGGGTCAGCACCGGAATCAGGCGGTGGGAGCGGTACTGCTCAATCTGCTCGATGGGCGCCGACAGTACCTTTTCGCCGAGATCCTTGCGCAGTGCCGCGATAATCCGCTGGCCGACGTAGTTGGTGCCGATATCCGAGACAATCGAACTGGTCAGTGCCAGCAGGCACAGCGCCGCAAACGTCAGGATCACCCCCTGCGTCATTCCGGTGGAGGAGTGCAGGGCATTGTTGATGGTCGCCAGCAGCAACGTGATGGCCAGGCCGCCGGCCATGCCCAGGGCGACGGAGACCGTCACGATGGTGCGAAAGGGCCTGAGCAATGCGAGCAAACCGCTGAAGGCGCCGCGCTTGGGGTCGGTCATAAATACTTCCCGGAAAGTGAAAAAGAGGGGACTGGGCACACAGACCCTTACCCATGACAAACGAAGGATTGGCGCGACTATTTAGCTCGGTATGCCCGACGGTGAAGGGGGCGGATAAATTGCGCGGGGCCTGGTTCGTTCTTGTGGTGTAGGCGCACGCGTATTGGCGCGTGCCTGATCTATCCAGCGAGAGCGAAACAATGACGAAAAAGAATCTGGTGTACGTGTGGTCCCTGCGTAATGCTGCGGCCGACAAAGCCGGGCAGCCGGTGGCGTACAAAGACCATGAGCGCTACATGATGTCGGTGCTGGAATCCCTGGCGGGCGCACTGAACGACACGCCGCTGGGCGAGGCCTACAACCTGGTGGGCGTGGTGTATGACGACGACGAGCAGAACCCACGGGACCAGCAATTGGTGGCCGACTACGGTTTTGCCTACCAGCCGGGTCGCCAGTGGCTGTATCCGCCCGATCTGCGCGTACAGGGACGTCTGGTCAATGACTTGCTGCTGAGCGTGCCGTCGACCTATCGACGCCTGCCACGGGGCAGCGCGGAACACATCGCCGGCAAGCAAGACTTCGAGCGTCGCCTGCACGACACGCTGATGGAGTTGAAGGCCGATATCGTGGTGCTGGACGGTTTGCTGGTGATCCTGGATGAGCTGGTGCGTCCCGGTGCGCCATTTGCCCGTCGTATCATGAACATCCATCCGGGCATTACCCGTATTGAATCGCCGTACGAGCGTCGTGGTGCCTATGCCACCTGGAATGCCTTGTACGGTGCGCGCGGTTTGACGATCACGGATTGGGCGACCAAGGCCACCACGCCATCAGAGCCGCTGTACCTCACCGGCGCGTCTTTCCACTACGTGGACAACGGCATCGATTCGGGCGAAGTGTTCCACGACGTGCTCAAGACCGAGATCACCCCGGAAGACACCATCCTTGAGTTGCGCTGGAACAACTTCAATAACAGCCTGTTCCCGGCGTTGCATGAGGGGTTGGCGTTGTTGGCCCAAAAAGGAATCTAAAGCGGGCACGGTTAGAAATGTGGGAGCGGGCTTGCTCGCGAATGCGGTGTGTCAGTCAATGAATATGTCGACTGACACACCGCATTCGCGAGCAAGCCCGCACACATTAGGTCTCCTGTGTTACAGGTCGCGCACTACGCGAAACCCAATCCAATCCCCGCGCGTCTGCGGGTAGATGTTGTTGCGGTTGCCCGAGCGCGAAAACACCGGTGCTTCACCCCAGTCATTACCCCGGATCATATAGCCCTCGCAAGTAGGCTCCATCCACGCGCTGCCGTCCGTAGGTGCGCCGATGTAGTTGGGGTGCTCGCAGTCGGCCACTCGTTCGTAGACGTTGCCATGCATGTCGTACATGCCAAACGCATTCGGCGGGTAGCTGCCGACCGGTGACGAATAGCTGTAGCCATCGGCTGGCCCGTACGTGTTGGCATGCTTGGCGATGCTGTAGTCCTTGCCTTCATCGAACGGGAAGGGGAACGGCCCGGTTGAGCCTGCGCGCGCGGCGTATTCGCGCTGGGACTCGCTGACCATGTGGTACTGCTGGCCGGTCTTTTTCGACAGCCAGGCCACATAGCGTTTGATGTCATCCATGTCCATGCACACCGCCGGCTGGCGCGGGCCCTGGGGATAGCGTGGCTTGCTGGCGATACATTCGCGGCCGGGGCGGGTGTCGCCATCGGCGATCTTCACGCCGGTCTGGCGCACGTAGCTGTCCCATTCGCCAGCGGTGATATGAAAACGGCTCATGGCAAACGGCTTGACGAAGGTCACTTCATGCATCGGGCCTTCATCCGGCTCGCGGCCGACTTCATCCTCGGGCGTGCCCATGGTGAAGGTGCCGGCGGGCAGCACCACCATTTCCGGGCAGTCCTTGCAATCCTTGAACACCTTGCCGGGTTGCGGTGCGGCGGCCTGGGCCAGGTTGGGCAACAAGGCGCCGCACAAGGCGGTGAGCGCCAGGGCTGTGAGGGGTTTGTTCATGTGGGCCTCTCATTCAAAGGGAAAAGGTGTGCGTCACGCCCGCTGGCTCAGCAAGGTCATGAAGCGCTGGATCTCGGCGGAAGAGTTGAGCAGGCCGGGGGAGGTGCGGATGACGGGGCCAACATCGCGGTCCACGGCG
The DNA here is from genome assembly GCF_013386445.1 of Pseudomonas sp. P7759. Lineage (NCBI taxonomy): Bacteria > Pseudomonadati > Pseudomonadota > Gammaproteobacteria > Pseudomonadales > Pseudomonadaceae > Pseudomonas > Pseudomonas sp. P7759. The sequence continues at coordinate 4,344 of NZ_JACART010000030.1, read as the reverse complement.
TCGATCACGACGCGGTTTTTCATCATGTAGGCCGCGACGGCATCACTGTCCTGGCCCTTGACGCGGAAGAAGGTAAAGCCCGCCGACAGTTCTGGGCTGCGCGGGGTGACCAGTTCGATTTTTGGGTGGGCCAGCAATTGCTCTTTCAGTTCGGTATTGAGTGCGTGAATCCGCGCCTGCACCTGCGCCTTGCCCAATTGCAGGTGCAGCTTGAACGCCTCGTCCGCCGCCCAGCGATGCTCGAAGGCGTGGTAGCCGCCCGGGGTCATGATGGTGGCGAAGTCCTTGTCTTCGGAGAAGGTCGGCACCATCGGTGTCACGTACTTGTTTTGCGGGTCGCGGGCGCAGACCAGGCCCGTGCCGCGTGGGCCGAACATCCACTTGTGCGTGCCGGCAATGAAAAAATCGCAGTGCATGTCCGGGAAGTCGAGGTTTTCCACGCCGAAACCGTGGACGCCGTCTACCACATAAAGGATGCGGTCCTGCTCGTCACGGTTGCGGTTGTGTTCCTCCACCAGCTTGCCGATCTCGCCGATAGGCAGCTTCACGCCGCTGCCGGACTGCACCCAGGTCATGCCGAGTACGCGGGTGTTGGGCCGGATATTGCGCTGGATGTTACCCAGCACTTCGTCGGCCGATACGCGGTGGGCGTTGTCGAACAGGCGAATCTTGCGGACCTGGGTCTGCTCCTTGCGCACTCGGAAATCCAGGCTGAACTCGGTGGCGTAGTGTTCGTGGACGGTGGTGAGTATCTCCTGGTCAGGCCGCACCTTGATCCCGCCATAAATCATCGCCAAACCTTCGGAAGTACTGCCGGTCAGGGCGATCTGCGGTGGTGTGGCCTTCAGGTACCGGCCGGCCCACTCGCGCACCTGGCCTTCGCGTTTCCAGGTTTCCTGCAGGTCCCAGTCCATGGCCAGCCCTGGGTTGCGATCGATCTGCGCGCGGTAGCGTTCGATGGCCTCGCGCACCGGCTTGGGGTGCGAAGCCACCAGGAAGTTGGAAAAGTGCAGGTAAGCCGGGTCCTGGTTGAACAGTTGCTTGAGCCCTGTCCATGGGTCATCTGTTGGTGCATTGGCGGCGATGGCTTGCGGGAGCAGGGCGGCGCCCAGTGGCAGGCTGGCGGCAAATACCCCGGCCTGCTTGAGAAAGGTACGGCGGTCGGTCATGGACTGGCTTCTGGATGATTAACGGTTGGCCAAGGGCTTGGCGGCTTTTTGGACCTGGTCCCACACGCGCAGGAAGTTGCCTCCCCACAGCTTGGCGATATCGGCTTCGGAGTAGCCGCGCTGGATCAGTTCGGCGGTGACGTTGCGTATTTCGCCGACGTTGTTCCAGCCCTGGACGCCGCCGCCATCGTTGAAGTCCGACGACAGGCCGACATGGTCGATGCCGATCTTGCGCACGGTGTAGTCGATGGCATCGCCCAGGTCCTTGAGGGTGGCCTTCGGCTCTTCATCGAGGATGCCGTACAGCGCACTGGCGTACTCGCCGAACTTGTGTTCGGGCCAGGCGGCAATGATCGCGTCGCCCGGCATCAGCGCTACGGCCAGGTTGGGCAGGGGCGGCAGGTCGAAGCGGGCGCGAAGGGCGTTGAGCTTGTCCTGGGTCGGCTGGCTCAGCGGGCGCAGATAGGCGGAGAAGCCGACGATCTGCACCACGCCGCCGCTGTTTTTGATCAGTTGCAGCTCTTTGTCGCTCAGGTTGCGCGGGATATCCACGGAGGCGCGTGGCGCCGAGTGGGACGCCACCATCGGCGTGCGGCTCAATTGCGCCACTTGCTCCAGGGCCTTGGTCGACATTTGCGACACGTCGATGATCACCCCCAGGTCATTGAGGCGGTGTACCGCTTGCTTGCCGATGTCCGACAGGCCCTCAAGGGCGTCAGTGGAGTCATTGAAAAACGGCAGCGGCCGCGACGAGTCCGACCACGCGTTGTTGCCCACGTAGCTGAAGCCGAACATGCGCATGCCGCGCGCCGCCCACAGGTCCAGCTGGTTCAAGTCGTTGCCCAGCGGGTAGGCGTTGAGCATGCTGATGAAGATCGCGAACTTGCCCTCGCCGTGCAGCCGCCGGAAATCATCCGGGGTATAGGCGATGGCGACCTGGTTGGGGAAGTCGCGCACCATGCCGCTGATGATCTTGTAGCGCACTTCCTGCTCGTTGCGCGCGGCTTCGACAAAACCGTCGGTGGGCTTGTGCGGGGCATTGGGGCCGTTCCAGATTTCCGGCCAGCCGAAGATGGTCAATGCCGCGCCGGACAGACGCCCGCGGGCCGCCTTGACCAGGTCGAACTGGCCTTCACCGTCCTTGTCCGCTTCGTTGCCGGCAGTGCCGAAATCCACGGGCACGGTGATATGGCTGTCGAACGACAGCAGCCGGTCCTGCATTTCATTGGCCTGCTTGATCACCTCCAGCGGGTAGCCAGCATTGCCTTTGAACCAGTGATCCCAGACCAGGAAACCGGCCCCGGCACCGATGGCCAGTGCCAGTGGCAAGCCGATGTACAGCGCCTTTTTCGAACGTGGTTTTGTCATTGCCATCTCAGTCAGTTGAGGCCTTCGCTATCAGGGAAGAACGAGTGATCGGCGGCAAAATTTAGGCGGCGAGGGCGCCTCGGTAAATTTCCCCGGCGGGCAAACGTTCTAGCTCTGATAAAGCCGTTTCCTAAGGTAGACAATGACCATCTCTCGACGTGGGTTCATCGCAGGCCTGGCGCTGACAGGCGCCGCGGTGCCGGCCGCCTTCTATGCCCATCGCGAGTTGACGCGCGAAGAAGAATTCCCCATCACCCCCGGCGAAGCCACGGTGGACCTGGCCGACACCGCCGGCCAGCACTTGGCGAACACCCTGCGTGGGGTGTGGGACCTGCGCCTGGAAGGCCGCGACGCCGGCCTCAAAGGGCTGCCACTGCACGATTTGCAACTGCTACTCGACATCGCCCCCCGTGGACGCGGTTTGCGCGGTTACCTGGACACCGCCGCCCACCTGCGCGCCGACGGCGAGCCACGCTACCGGGTGTTGGGTGACCTGCTGACGGGGGAGAGCGCCGTGCTCTACTGGCGGCTGATCGACCGCGATTCGGCCGACGGTACGCCCGCCTATGAATTCAAGATGACCCTCGACCAGGTCTGGGCGGATTTTGCCAACGCCGGCAGCAGCACCCTCAGCGGGCAGATCCTCGACCTGGGTCGCCCCCTGGCGTTGGTCGAGCGCGATAACCGCTTCATCGCCCATAAGCACTGGTTCCCAGAAGCCCGCCAACGCATCGGCCTCAATCCGACCCTGCTGGCCTGGCTGATTGCTCCCGAACACCGGCTGTTCCACCAGCTGTGGCACGCCACCCGTGACCAGTGGCACAAACTCTCCGAGGAAAAGCGCGAGGCCTTGCGCGGCATCGGCTGGCAACCCGGCCCACGCGGCCAGGAACGCGATGCGCGGGGCAAGCGCAAAGACCGCAACGGCTCGGGTATCGACTTCTTCTTTATGCACCGTCACATGCTCGGCACGGCTCGCGCGATGCAGGATCTGCCCTCGTGGCCGCAATTCCCCGAGCCGCAACCGGCCCTGGAGCGTGATCGCCAGGGTTTTTTGCGCTACTTCGATAACCACGATGGTTTTGCGCTGCCACCCACCTGGTGGGCGCCGGATGACAGCGAGTACACCCAGTGGGTCAGCGACATCAAGGCCGCCGAGACCTATCACAGCAATTTCCAGGTGTGGGAGTCCCAATACCGCGACCCGCGCTACCTGGCCAAATTCACCCTGGGCCAGTTGGGCTCCGAGATGGAGCTGGGCCTGCACGACTGGCTGCACATGCGCTGGGCCTCGGTGCCGCGCGACCCCTCCAACGGCGCCCCCGTGCCCATGGCCCGTGACCCCGCCGACTTTGCTGCGCGCTGGTATGCGGCGGAAAACGACTTCCTTGGCGACCCGTTTTCCTCCCATGTGAATCCGGTGTTCTGGCATTTCCACGGCTGGATCGACGACCGCATCGAAGACTGGTTCCGCGCCCATGAACGCTTCAATCCGGGCGAAGTCCAGCGCCTGCAAGTCAACGGCGTGGCCTGGTTCGCACCGGGCCGTTGGGTGGAAGTTGGCGACCCCTGGCTGGGCCCGGATACCCATGGTTGCAGCACCACGCCGGGGTTGCAGGTGGGCAAGTCGATGGAGATGGACCCAGAGGTCATGAAGCTGGCGCTGCGCATTACTTTTGGTGAGGACGAGCGAATGCTGCAAGGCTTGTTCAAGCGGGTGCCAAAGCGACCGTGGTATGCGCGGCACCTCAAGCTCAAAGCCACCTGATTTTTTGGGCCGAATTTAATTTGTGGTGAGCGGGCTTGC